>NZ_JAJQRC010000045.1:0-23417 GCF_046533115.1 Treponema sp. TIM-1 | reverse complement strand
CAGCTTCGCAACCCCTTGGCTCGGTACTCCGAATTATGCTTCTTGACCAGCTTTTCAAAAAGAGATCTCGAAACCAGGGCTAGCAATTGTCCAAAGATTGTGTTATGCTTGTTCATGTCCTAACTCCTTATGTAGTAATGTTTTAGATTAGTTTCCTATTCATACTACATTGGAGTTAGGACTTTTTCAATATCCTGTTTTGGACACTAGTGATAAGAAGTATTATAAAAATAATAAATCTTAATATGGCAGTTACTGAAGAATATGCAAAAACAAAGTCTAATTTGCGGAAGGCTGGTAATACAATTGATGATTTTGATATTTTAATAGGTTCAACAGCTATTGTTAATAATCTAATATTAGTGACAAATAATCAACAACATTTTAATAGGATAGATAATATAATCATTGAAAACTGGAAATAAAAAATAAATTGTATAAATGCCCAAACTTCGCATGACAGGTCCGTATATGCTTCGCCGCCGGGTAACGCAGGGACCAGGAGCCATAAAGGACGAAAAACAGGCTGGCTAAAAAACCACCGGCACGGCCCGGAATCCATTGAAGAAGAACAACAGCGGGATATACTTTTCTATTCGGAGGATCGTCTTCCCTGCCCTTTCTTTTTATGTTATATTTATATGGACACCGGTATTGAGTTCAGTCAGGCGGCTTTTAAGCATGGCGTCTGCTGCGGAACAAACAGGAGAAACCCATAGGCAGCATGACTGAACAGCGGACAGGTGAGGAGTATTAAGATGGAAATTGATTATACCTATTGGCAGGAGCCGGACGGATGCTATTTGGGTTATCTGAATTGTTGGCCGGAACATTGGACACAAGGCAAGAGCATATCCGAACTTGAGGAGATGCTTCTTGATCTTTATGACTTTTATCTTGAGGACGAGAAAGAAAAAGCTATCGAGAAAAAGACAGGTCATCTTGACCGTTCGATAAGAAGCCAGGTAAGGGCTATGTGATCATTCATGGAACGCAGGGCGTCATGTGAAAGATAGTTATTATATTCGACAACAGCGCAATCAACAGCCCCGCAAGCGGACGGGGTATGTTGTTCTCGTAAGGTATTTGACTCAGGGTCCATACCCTTGGTTTCGCCCCAAGGCTCCCCCGCGTGAGCGGGTTCTTGGGTATGGACCCTTCGCAACGAATCAAAATTTCTATAAGCTATAGAAACCGAGAGAGGTTCTATTTTAAATTCATCGGGACGGGGGTTTTATGATCCGCCTGCGCTTTGGTCATCAGGTAATTGACGGACACGTTATCCAGCCCCATAAGATGGGCATCCCTGCGGCTCAGGAACCCGGTGCCATTGGCGCCAAGTTCGGGATCGGTGCGGGTCAAGAGATCGTCCGGTTCCCATGCTTCCTGTTCGGTCATTTTCGCCATATTCGTCTCCTACCTATATATCCGGAGGGCTGCCCTTTTTTACCCAAAGATGGGACAGGGTATAGAGGATCAGGGCCAGGCCGGAGGGGAGTCCTAACAGTACGGTGGCGGGGAGGGCCGCGAACCCTTGCAGGCCAAAGCCGATATATTCCGCCAGGGCGAAAACCAACGCGGCGGCGGCGGTCCCCCAGACGGTACGGAACCCCAGGTAGATCACCGCCAGGGCTATCCACCCCCGTCCGGCCACGCCGCCGGGGATGTAGGCCCCTACCCGGAAGCTTAAGGAAGCCCCGGCAAGGCAGGCGAGGAAAGCCGCCGCGGCCCAGGCCCCTTCCCGGTACCATGCCGGGTGGAGCCCCCGTTCCTCCGCCGCCAGGGGGGAACGCCCCGCCGCCCGAAACCGCAGCCCCAGGGGAGTTTTCCCGATAATCAGGCCCCCCAGGATGATGAAGGCCCAGGCACTATAGGTAAACGGAAGCTGCCCCGACAGGATCTTCCCCAGCCCGGGGAGTTTATCGATCAGGGGAAGAAAAATTGGCCCGGGAATGGAAAGGTCCGGGGCCCGTAAAACCCCTTTGGTGCCGAACCAGGCCCGGGAAAGGGAATCGGTGATGCCCACCGCGGCAAGGTTCAGGGCAAGGCCGGCAATAAAGGGATTGGCCTTGGTCTTACGGACGAACCGGGCAAGCCCCCAGCCGGCAAGGGCCCCCAGCAGGGCGGTTAAAAGGGTTCCCCGCCACACCGAGCCGGTATTAACCGCGAGAATCCAGGCAAAAAAAGATCCCAGGACCATGAAGCCTTCAATAAATATTCCCAGGCTCCCGGAAAGTTCCGTGAGTAAGGCCCCCAATCCGGCCAGTAAAAGGGGGGTGGCTGAGGTGAGGAGACTATCAATCACGATGTTTCCCCCGGTATTTTTTTTGGAGTACCCAGGGCCATCGCAGCAGGGACCCCGCGAAATGAACGGTGGCCAACAATAGGACCGTCGCTTGAATAAACGCAACGGTTTCAAAGTTAAGTTCCGAGGCGAGGAGGGCCGAATCGGAACCGGCCTTGAGCCATCCATAGATCAGGGCCGCGGGAAACAGGGCCAGGGGGTTGTTCCGGGCGATAAGGGCCACGGCAATGGCGTTCCAGCCGAGGCCCCCGGGAAAGCCGAGGTGGCAGCGTCCATAGGTTCCCGCCACGGCAAAAAAGCCCGTAAGACCCGACAGGGCCCCCGAGACGATGAGCGCCGGGGTCCAGTATGATTCAGGCCGGATTCCGCCGTAACGGGCAAAGTCCGGGGCGGCGCCGGCGATTCTGAACCGGTAGCCCGGGGCGGTTTTATAGATAAAGAGGTAACCACCAATGACCAGGATAAGGGCGAAGGCAAAGGAGACGGACAGGTTTGACGGGGGGAGGAACCGGAGGAGCAGCCGGCGCGGGAGAAACGGGGGGGTGGCCAAAAGATTTCCCTGGGGATCCCGGAGGGGGCCGGAGATCAGGTAATCTCCCAGGGGAGTGAGGGCGGCGGATAATAAAAAGGAAGTGATGAGCTCGCTGGTGTGGAATCTTCTTTTTAATACCCCCGATATCGCCCCCATGATACCCCCCGTGGTCAAGGCTGCCAGGGCCGCCAGGCAGAGGAGTCCGAAGGCCGCCGCGTAACCCGGCGCCACCGGACTTTCCCCGGCGCCGCCCGATAGGAGTACCAGGGCCGCCGCCAGTCCCCCCAGGTAGATCTGCCCCTCTCCGCCCAGGTTGAAGCACCCCCCCCGGAAGGCCAGCGCTATGCCCAGAGCCGCGGTAAGGAGCAGACTGATGTAGTCCAGGGTATTGCCCAGGAACCAAGGGGATGCCCAGGGACCGATGAAAAAGGCCCTGAGGGTATGGGGGGGACGGGGGGAATTAAACACGATCAGGACTACCGTTAACAACACCGCGACCGCCAGGGTAATGAAGGGCCCCCAGATAACTCCCCGGAAGAGGGGGGAAATTCCCGGTTGTTTTGCAAAGGCGGTTCGCGCCGGTTTAACCATGGGGGGCCCCCTGGATTTCCACCTTTTCCCGGGGAGGGGTCTCCTCCGCCATGGCCCGGCCGATGCGGTTTTTTATTTCCCGGATACGTCCGGGGTCGTTCCGGTTTTTCAGGGGGTCAGAAAAGATCCGGGTGGAGAATACCCCGTTCCGGAGTACCCGGATTTCGTCGGAAAGGATAGCCAATTCTTCCGTATCCGTGGAAAAAATGAGGATCCCCTTTCCCGAGTCGGCATAGGCCCGCAGTTTCCCTATCAGAGTGGCCCGGCTGACCTGATCGAGCCCCCGGTTAGGCTCGGCCAATACAAAAAGGGATGCCCCTTCGGCGGATTCCCTGGCCAGGATGAGCCGCTGGATCATACCCCCGGAAAAAGACGCCATTCCCGCCCCGGGGGAGCGGAACAGATGGGCTTTGGACAGGACCATTCCGATCCACGTATCAAGGTAATCCCTATCCATAAACCCCAGTTTTCCCCAAAACCCCCGGGTCGAACGGCGATGGGCGTGGAGGATGATGTTGTCCCGGATGGAAAGGGACGGGGCGCTTCCGGAGATACCCGCCCCCAGGTAAGCCGCCCCGGCGTTCCGGAAGGCTCCGGGACCCTGGCCGGTAATATCCCGGCCGTTAACCGTTACGGTTCCCCCGGTGGGCCGCAAAAAACCGGCAATCGCCAGTTCCAGGGTTTCAAGACCGCTGTCCCTGACCCCGGCAATACCCAGGATCTTGCCGGGGGAGACCTCCAGATCCACCCCCCGGATAAAGGGCCGTCCCGGTAATTCCACCGATAGTTTACAAACCGATAAGGCGGTGGGGTTCGCTCCGGCAGGTATCTCCGGATTCGGCAAGAAAGGATCGCCGGGTTTCTCTTCCGTTTCTTCAAGACCGAACATGAGGTTTCCCAGGCTTTTACCGTCCAGGTCGGCCGAGGAACGGACCGCCACGGTCTTTCCCTTCCTTAAAACGGTTACCCGATCCGCCAGGCCCAAGGTTTCTTCCAGTTTATGGGAAATGAGTACGATCCCCTTCCCCTCGGCCTTAAGCTGGGTAAAAAGGGTAAACAGTCCCTGGGTTTCCCCAGGGGTGAGCACCGCCGTGGGTTCGTCAAACACCAGATACGCCGCATTGCGGAGGAGCAGCGCCAGAACCGCGGTTTTTTGCCGGAGGCTTACGGTAAGGGAGTCTGTGGGCCGGTCTATGGGGAGGTCAAAACCCCAGCGCTCGGAAAGGGAACGGATTTGGTTTCGGGCCTTTTTTCGGTTTATAAACGGGCCGGAAGCAGGTTCACTGCCCAGGATACAATCCTCCCAAACCTTAAAACCCGGTACCAAATTGGGATGTTGGCGGACCATGCCTATCCCCGCGGCCAGGGCGTCCGCCGGAACGGCAAAATGCTGCTCCTTCCCATTAATATAAATACCCCCCTTGCTGGGTTTTAGGTAACCCGCCATGATGTGCATCAGGGTGGACTTTCCCGCCCCGTTTTCCCCCAACAGGGCGTGAATTTCCCCGGGCCGGAGTTCAAAACCGGCGTTATCCAGGGCATAGACTCCATTAACAGGAAAATATTTTCCTATTCCGCGTAATTCCACCATTCCGGGTAGCCTCCCCTTAAGCCAGGGACCGGTTGGAAGGCGGCTTCCATGTCCCGGAACCTGCTCCTGGGTTCTTCATGTTCCCTCATTCCCTCAAAGGGAGATCCCTTGACCGGATCCGCCGGATTAATTCGGCCTGCTTTGCCCGGATTTCCGGGCTCACGGCGGTGATATAATGGGGATCGTCCTCAATAAAGTCGACAAAACCATCGGCAACCCCCACCACCTCGGCCTCGCCAAAGGGCAGGGTTCCCTCCAGATACCGTTTTGTTTGTTCGTAAGCCGCCTTATCCTGGTATAAAACAGAGCTCCCCACCACGGTTCCGGGGCGTATCCCGTAACCATTGGTATCAAACCATACGACCTTGGCCCCCGCTTCGGCGGCGGCCTGGACCACCCCTTCGTTGGCCCCGCCGGCGATACAGAGGATCACCGCGGTTCCTCCCCGGAACATATCCGCCGCCAGACTCGCCCCGGTCCCCGCATCGAACCAATTCCCCACTACCCGGAAGTCCGCGGTAAAGGAGGGGTCCACCGACCGGGCTCCGGCAAGGTAGCCGGGCAGGATGATATTGTTCATGGCGGGATATTCCTGCCCCGCCACCAGGCCCACCCGGTAGTGCCCCGCCCCTTCTTTGGCGGACATCGTCACCAGGGCCGCGATATGCCCCGCCATAAAGGCCTGCTCCCACTGGTTATAACGGAGGGTATAGATATTAGGGTTCCCCCAAATTTCACCGTCTAGGAGGAGGAATTTCTGCCTGGGAAATTTAGCCGATACGCTTTGCGCTATGGCGGGAAGGGAAGGATTGGAGGAAACAATGAGGTCGTAGATCCCCGAAGCGGCCAGGGCGCTTACCCGGGGTTCCCACTCGGCCTGATTAAACCCTCCCTCTATCACCTGAGCCGTTACCCCCGGTTGTTCCGCCGCCGCCCGGTTTACCCCTGCCGCCAGCATCTCGTAGATGGGACTTCCGGACATAACCCCGGGGATAAACACGACGATACTTTTTGATGTATCCGCCGCTGCCGGGGAAACGTTGTTTTTATCGGATTTTTTTTCCCCGCACCCGGTTAATACCAAAACCGCGGAAAAAAACAGAAATACCGCAAACGCCCCTTTTCTGAAAAACCCAGATACCATAGCTGCCTCCGGCATAATAAAATCCGGGATAAAAAAAAGCCCCGGATGTCCAGGGCTGATGTTCTTGGAAATGAGTTTGCGGAATGTTTTTAGTTCCGCCCACACAATTTTCTTCCATCCGGACTCTACCGTCGGCGCCGGAATTTCACCGGTTCAGTTTAGGACACTTCCGTAAAAATATCCTAAAGTCGCGGGCTATACCGCCGGTTGGGAATGACAGCGGATAATCCACCGCGCACCCGACCCTGAAAATCTACTGTAAGTATACTACCGGATCGTTAGTATGTCAAGAAACTATGGTACCATACCAGAAAATTAACGAAATATTCCTTAGCCGTCGGTTTTGAGGACCCCGGCTTTACCCCAACAAGGTGTTGATCGCCTGGGCGGCCCGGCGGCCTTCTCCCATGGCGAGGATCACCGTGGCGGCGCCCAACACGATGTCTCCCCCAGCGTACACCTTTGCCAGGGAGGTTTTTTGGGTTTCATCCACGATGATCCGGCTCCGCTTGTCCGCCGAAAGATTCGCCGTGGTTCTGGTAAGCAGGGGATTGGATTCGTTCCCCAGGGCAACGATCACCGTATCGCAGTCAAAGGTATATTCCGAACCGGCTATGACCACGGGGCTTCTCCGGCCCGAGGCATCGCTTTCGCCCAATTCGTATTTGAGGAGTTCCATTCCGGTAACCCGGCCCTGATCATCCCCCAGGAAGCGGGTAGGGTTCCGTAAAAAGTTAAAGACGATACCCTCCTCCATGGCGTGTTCCACCTCTTCGGCCCGGGCAGGCATTTCTTCCCTGGTCCGGCGGTAGATCACATGGACCTGTTCCGCCCCCAGCCGGAGGGCCATCCGGGCGGCGTCCATGGCAACGTTACCGCCGCCGATGACCACCGCAATCCGGGAATGGTACATGGGGGTAGCGGCCTGCGACGGATCATAGGCCTTCATCAGATTCGCCCGGGTGAGGTATTCATTGGCGCTGACTACCCCCACGAGATTTTCCCCGGGGCATCCGAGGAATTTGGGAAGCCCCGCTCCCACGCCGATAAAGACCGCGTCGTAACCATCCTCCTCAAGAAACTCCTTGATGGTCCGGGTCCTTCCTACGAGAAAATTGGTTTCAAGCCGGACCCCCATTTTTTTGAGGGTCTCCACCTCGGCCTGGACTATGGACTTGGGAAGCCGGAATTCGGGGATACCGTAGATCATCACTCCCCCGGGCTTGTGGAAGGCCTCGAAGATTGATACCTCGTGCCCTTCCCGGGCCGTGTCCGCCGCCACGGTGAGTCCCGCGGGACCTGAACCGATAACGGCCACCTTTTTTCCGGTCCGCGTTTTTACCGCCGGGGTGGTGACCTTGCCGTTTGCCCGCTCCCAGTCCGCCACATACCGTTCCAAACGGCCGATGGCTACGGCCTTTTCAATATTTTTAAGGCTCTTGCCCAGGGTACATTCGGCCTGGCACTGTTTTTCCTGGGGACAAACCCGTCCGCACACCGCCGGGAGCAGGTTGGTCTCCTTGATCACATCCACCGCCGCTTTAAAATCCCCCTTTTGAATTTCCGCAATGAACCGGGGAATGGGGACCTGCACGGGACAGCCCTTAATACAGGGCGCATTTTTACAACCCAAGCAGCGTTCCGCCTCCAGACGGGCCTGGTTTTCTCCGTATCCCCGGGCAACCTCGTCTACGTTTTTGTTCCGGACTTCGGGAGGCTGGGCGGGCATCTCCTGGGCGGGGATAGCCATCCGGTCCCTGGCGTTGAGGTTTTCCCCCCGGGCCTTCCGTTCCAATATCGGTGTCAAGAGGGCCTTTGCTTCATCATCAAGCCGGCTCACGGTTTTTGCTTCTTCGTTCATGTTGTTCCCCCTATTTTTGAGTTGCGGCCGCCGGCTGGGACTCCAGGCCGAGTTCTAGATGGCATTTATGATGATCCGCATCTTCCCGCTGTTTAAAAGCCCGCATCCGGAGCATCATATTCTCAAAATCAACCTGGTGGCCGTCAAATTCCGGGCCGTCCACGCAGACGAATTTGACCTCTCCCCCCACGGTTACCCGGCAACCGCCGCACATCCCGGTACCGTCGATCATAATGGTATTGAGGGAAACCATGATGGGGACCCCGAATTCGACGGTGGTTTTTTCGCAAAATTTCATCATGATCGGAGGCCCGATAGCCACCGTCAGATCCGGCTTGGGCGAAAGTCCGGCACAGTACTCCTTGAGGGGCTCCGTAACCAGGGCCTTTCTGCCGTAGGAACCGTCATCGGTAACCACCACCAACTCGTCTGCATATTGCCGCATCCGGTCCTCAAAGATCACCAGTTCCTTGGTCCGGGCGCCGATGATGACAATAACCCGGTTCCCCGCGGCTTTCATAGCCTGGACGATGGGGTAGAGGGGGGCCACCCCAATACCGCCTCCGACACAAACCACGGTCCCGAATTTTTCAATATGGGTGGGATTTCCCAGGGGCCCCAGGATGTTTTCCACCGTATCTCCGGGCTCTTTTGCCGCGAGCTTATGGGTAGAGGCTCCCACGGTTTGGAATACCATCGTAAGGGTTCCCTTTTCCGGGTCCGCATCGGCTATGGTAAGGGGGATCCGTTCACCCCAATCCGTATCGATCTGAACAATAATAAATTGCCCTGCCTTACGAGCCCGGGCGATCAGGGGGGCTTCCACCACCACCTCGTATACATCGGCGGACAACTGTTTTTTGGAGATAATTTTGTTCATGATGTTCCTCCATGGACATAATGTATATTATTTTATCGATAAGTACAAGGGCCTGGTAAAAAATTAAGCCGGTGGGGATTTTCCCAAAACTGAAATTTTGGAAAGTTCCTGCTGTTTCAGAATCACGGCCTGCCGGGTCATCGGATCCTGAGACCCCCTGGTACCGTCCCTATGAAAAGGGCTCATCGAATTGTCAGTGAGGGAAAAAAATGCGATACTTACCGGGAGGAGACTTAGGTGATCATCAACTCGGTATTAATCGCCGGCGCCGGGGCCATAGGGCTTGTGGTTGCGGAGACCATTTATAACGCGGACCCCCATTGCATTTCCATCCTGGCCCAGGGAGAGCGCCTGGAACGTTACCGTAACAAGGGGCTTACCGTGAACGGCCGGCGCCTGGAGTTCCGTTTTGGCGGCGAAAAACCGGTGGATCTCATTATCGTCGCCTCGAAATTTCACCATTTGGGTGAGATCATCAAAGATATAAGGCCCTATGTGGGAAAGGACACCCGTATACTTTCCCTGCTCAACGGTATCTCCAGCGAGGACATCATCGGCCGCGCCTATGGCCGGGATCGGCTCCCCCTGGCAATGATCATCGGTACCGACGCCTTCCACAGCGGGGAAGAGACAAGCTATCACCAAAAGGGGATCATCAATTTCGGTGACGCTGAAGGCAAAAACGGGGAACGGGAAAACAGCATCGCCGCTTTTTTTACCAGGACCGGGGTCCCCTTTGTCCTCCAGCCGGACATGAAACGTTTGCTCTGGTACAAATATATGATTAACGTGGGGGTCAACCAGACCACCGCGGCGCTCCGCCTCCCCTACGGGGCGATACAGCGCACGGGCGGTCCCGGAGAGATAGAGGAAGCCCGCCTCCTGGCTGAAAAGGCCATGAAAGAAGTGATAATCATAGCGAATGCCGAAGGCATAGACCTCAACGAGGGGGATATAGACCACTGGTATAAGACGGTGAATACCCTAAACCCCTCAGGGTATACTTCCATGGCCCAGGACGTCCTGGCAGGGCGCAAAACCGAGGTGGAAATGTTCGGCCTTGCCATGACGGAACTGGGCAAAAAGCACCGCATCCCCGTTCCGGTAAACGAGACCCTCTATCTGCAATTACGGACTATTGAACAGACCTATCCCGGCGCTTACCCGATCACTCTAGCCGGCACCAAAAAAACGCGCCCGGGTTGATGAGTCTATTCTGACCAGGCATTACGACGTCCGGTCTCACTGCGTTCGACAGGACTCGAATCTGCCACCTACGGATTCAAAATGAATGTCTACTTTAGTATACACTATCTTGGCTTGGTATAGAATAGACTATAGTATAGAAGAATGTCAATGGAAATTAATCAAAATTAAAGGAGGAAAATCAGGGAAAAAGGCAAAAATGCTACAGTTTTGTGCTACAGTCTCTCTCGTATTCCGGCGCTATTAAGAATGGGGGAATCCTCTTTTTTTATCATATCGACATATAACCATGAGGAGCAGTATACTAACTATATGGAGGCTATATATGCAGTTTACCCTAGAAGTTCCCGATGTGGCAAATATTTCCCAAACCGATGCCCAGATACTTTTTGCCATGAAGCTCTTTGAAGCCGATAAGTTATCTCTGGGAAAAGCCGCGGAAGTGGCCGGCCTCTCTTATCGAGCCTTTTATGAACTGCTTATACGATATGGGATCCCCGTAGTTACCATGACTGAGGAAGATGTGAAATGGGAAATCGCACATGCCCGTATATCCCAATAGGCTTATCATTCCGGATACGGCCTGGATGAGGCTATTTCAAAATGTCAGATTTTGAAATAGCAATCTTAAATGTAGGGTGTTGCTCAGTCTTAAATCCTTATTATATAAGGATTTAAGACTGAGCAACACCAAAGCCAGTTAAAAACTTTCCCAAGTTTTGAAACTGGCTCAGATATCAGGAGATTTAAAAAGAGGGCATAAAGCCGAAGGTTTTGATATCGATATGAGGGATGGTGTGTAGGGTTTGCCTGCAGGTGTTTTTTTGAGGAGGGGACAATCCATCCTGTTCGGTGATTTTTCCCAATAATACGCCTGATTTCGGCATGGAGTAAACCCAGCAATTCTCAGTTTAGAAAAATAATGTACCAAATTGGCAAAATATGTATAAAAAAATAGACACCAATTGGGATAAAACCGATTAAATCGTTATTTTCAAGCTTTTTCTGCATGAAAAATTTTTAAACTGAGGATTGCTGGAGTAAGCCGTATGCATATTGACAAACAATTTAGTCTTATTGATAATAATTAAAGGTTATTTTCTTGATTGGCTTGGGATTCAGACCCTACTATGAATGAACCTCCCTGCGAATAAATTTTGGCCTCGTTGAAGCCATTATATATGCTCAAGCGGAAATTTTTCTCGTTTTTGACAGGAACAGGAAGGCGCCATATTAGCGGTACAAATAATTTGAAAGGAAAATATAACGCCGGGGTGTTATAAAATATAAATTACGTATGATAAAAAAACCTTTACCCAAGACCAGTCGTGCGATGCGTGCGCTTAAAACTAAAAACAAATTACTCAAAAGCGCAGTCAAGTTGATAGATAAATACGGCTATGAGGAAGTAACTATTGAGGATATCAGCAAACAGGCGGGGGTTTCTATAGGCGCTTTCTATCATTATTACAAATCCAAAACGGACATCCTCGTAGAACTTTTCAAACAAATCGATCAATATTTTAAACAGAACGAACCGAATATCCTCTCCCATAAAAACGCGGGTGAAAGCCTGACGAAATTCTTTCAGTATTACGCCGATTTTCACGCGAGCAGGGGGCTTGACCATACGCGAAGCATCCTCCGCGTACAGTCGCCGTTTTTTAATGATCGTTCCCGGTATATGTTTACGTTGCTGACTAAGATCGTAATCGATGCCCAGGAAACCGGCATTTTTACCCGGACGTATACTACAGAAAAGATTGTGGATTATTTTCTTCTTATAATCCGCGGTTTGCTTTTTGATTGGGTCGTGGAAAGCGGTCGGTATGATTTTCTTGAACGGGTTGTTACGGACATTGAAATCGCCAAGCGGATTTTCGTCTAATGAAGATTATCAACCCTTTTATTTCGTGGTATACGCCAAAAGGCGGCCGGATGGAACCGGCCGCCTTTTGGTAAAACGGTTATGAACGTCTCACTTTTTTTTCAGTTCCGGCGGAGTCATGGTTTTATAGTACGAACCGGTTAAATGATTCGGGTTAAATGCTTCCCGAACTTTCCATTGATATGTTGCCAATGCCGGTTGATGTATTTTGCCGTAAAAAGCGTCGTGTTCTTCCTGGGTATAATTATAACCGTCGGGACGCCGGGTATCCGCGTTCCATCTGCCGAAATCCTGTCCCAGGCCTTTCGATGTCGTCCATGCCTGGGATTTGTCAATCATCTCGCGGGCGCCTTTTATGGAATCCTTTTCGTAGGCGTCAAAATGTACGAAAAATTCCCAGCCGGTCGTACCGCCGCCGCCTATGCCGGACACGCTGCCCATGTCGGAATCGCCGCCTACCGCGGCCACCGCCGTACTTTCACGTTCCCATTTTGCTTTAAGCGCCGCCGCTTCTTCCATTAAAGGCGCCGCGACAAATACATTGGGGGAAAGGCCGAAGTTTCCTTCATAGGCTCCGCAGAGCGTATAATTATAGTTCTTGCGTCCCAGGCGAAGCAGATACAGTTTGACAAAATCCTCAATATCGGGCTGCAGATAGTATTCGGACTTGTGCGCGCCTGTCTGCTCCAATATGGCGTTAAACGCCTTCTCTTTATAGTCGAGATCCCGCTCCGTAAATCCGGCAATGATAACCTGCACATCTATCTTCATCTGCTCATTCTGCTCTTTAATATAGGGATCCTCCATCAATTCGGTAAGATCGCAGAACTGTTTCTCCGGATGTGTCAGAATTTCAACCATGGCCGTTTTGATGTTCCTGCCGAACATATTGAATTGCCGGTGCGCCAGGTAACAGATGTCCGCTTCGTAGAACAGGCGGAATCCTTCCGCATAGGCGTCCCAGTCCGGGAAGCAGACCGTATAGGCGCGGATGTTATCCAGATGATCTGCGAAATATGCCGGGGCGGTCCCCCTGACGGGGATCCATTTCGGGCCCGGCCAGGGATGCAGGCGCACCGCTATTTTCGTACATACGCCCATGGTTCCCGCCGTACCCGTCCATCCGCGGAAAATCGCCCGTACGCTGGGACCGGGACCTTCGCCGCAGAACCAGGAGTCGTCGGCTCCCAGCGTACCCGTCCTGATGATCTCCCCGTCCGGAAGTACCCACTCGGCTCCCAGCAAATTTTCGCTGGCTATACCCATAAAGATGGAACTCGGACCAAAACCAACCCATCCCGCGGTCCCCGCCAAAGTCGAACTGGAGCAGCCGACACCCGCGATGTTCAGGTTAAGCCCCTGCTTCATCGCCTCAACCTGGACGGTTCCTCCGACGGCAAAGGGTTCGACCACAGCCATCATGTTTCTCGCGTCAATTTCAACCTTATCCATACGGATCATATCCAGTTGAATGGCGTTATCGCTGCCGATAAATCCCATCGCCGCCCAGAATGTTGAAGACGCCTTGAAATCAATTTTGTATTTATTGCAGAGTTTAACGATCTGCCGCACCTCTTCGGTACTTCCCGGAAGAACAACGGCCTGCGGTTTCGGGGTTCTGTGATCATACGGTCCATAGTGGGCGGAAGACTGCGCCGTGATGCACCGGTAATTTTCCGTAACGGCGGGATCTTCGGAGACATTTTTCACGCCGACAATATCTTCAAGAGCGCGGTATACTTCTCTTTCCAAAGCCATTTTTCTTCCTCCCCTATGACAGTGACTGAGCAACAAGATCCATGATGTCAACTACATCAATCGTCCCGCCGGTACAGGCAGTCTTTAAATTGATTTCACACCAGGGACATCCGGTTACAATCGTCCGGGCCCCTGTCGACAACGCTTCCGTAACGCGCTCTCCGGCAACGGAGAGCGCGTAGGTTTCGTTGAATAAGCCGCAGCCGCCTCCGGCGCCGCAGCACCAGCTGTTTTCCCGGATTCGTTCCATCTCGACCAGGCGCAGCCCCGGAATGCCATTCAGGATTTCCCGCGGCGCGTCATAAACGCCGTCCGTACCCGCGTAGCGGGGCCGCCGGGGCTCCCATGTATGGATTTGATTGAGGACCTTTTTTTCAGTCCCCTCCCAGGCTTCAAAAGGCTCGCCGAGGCGGCCGAGATGGCAGGGATCGTGGTATGTAACGGTTAAATTCAGATCTTTCCTGAATTTCAGCTTTCCTTTTTTTATCAGATCGCAAATCAACTCGGATGTGTGGACAACCTCAACATTATAACCCAACGCGGGGTATTGGCGTTTGATGGCATGATAACAATCGGCGCAGGGGGTCACGAGTTTTATTCCGGGAATCTTCGCCCATATCTTTGCGTTATACCCGGCCTCCTGCTCAAAGGCTTCCCGAAAACCCATTTGCTTTGCCCTGCCGCCGCAGCACATATCGCCATTGCCGAAAAAGCCGAGATCAACGCCCGCGTCCAGGAGAATCTTCACCTGTGACCGCGCCTTGCATTGCAAAACCGGGTTATACGCGTACTGGCATCCCGGAAAGAACGCGTAGGCCGCCGTTTCACCCGCGGAAAGGTCTTTCAGCTTACATTCCGACGCCCACGCCGTCCGGTCCTCTTTTTTCACTCCAGGCAGCATGGTTTTTTGGCTCGACAATTGACGGGCGGCGGCTTCCAGTGCCGGCGGCGCAAGGCCTTTTTCTACCGCCCTTTCTTTCAGCGCAATATTATGCGCCAAGGGCTCAAGGTTGAACCGCGTTATCTTACAGCCGATGTCACAAGCCCCGCAGGCCTGACAGTTGAAGACAGCGTCAAGAGCCTGGCCGTTCCAATCCACATAACCGTCCTGCAAAGTCTGGCCCAGCTGAAAACGTCCCCGGGCGGAGTACGTATTGAAATTGTAATACCAGATGCTTGGACAGTTACGGGAAAACCGATGACTCTTGATTTTCTCGAAGGGAACAAATTTACAGCCCAGACAATTGGAACAGCGTTCCTGCATTGGCCTGAAATCCTCAAGCGTGACTTCATAACCTTTTAGCGGCATTTCATATCCTCCTTTCCGTCAAACAGCCAATTTTCCGGGATTCATAATATGGTTCGGATCAAAGATCCCCTGTAGTTTTTTTAACGCCGACAATGTCCGGGCGTCCTTGTTGAGCTGTATTTTTGCCCATTGCCCGTAAGGCCGGGAGAAATACCCGCCCAATTCGGAAACAGAAAAGCTGACCGCTTTTACCATTTCTTGTATCCGGGCCGTCTGCCCGGGACCGGCAGGATCGTAGGGAAACGTAAACTCCATATGATAACTGCTGCCAAGGTGCCTGGGTTGGATGTATACGCCGATATCCTCTACCGGATACCTGTAACGCAGGGCAATCTCCCGGACCGCCCCGAGGAAACAGGACGCCTTGTCCAACTGCGTGAGAAAAAACACGTTCTGATGGGAGCCGGCGTAAATGTCTTTCCAGTATACACCCGCACAGGTACCGGTAACTTCTTTATACAGCGAGTTGCCGCTGAGATTGGCGATGCCTTCCCGCAGATCCAGGCCGAAACTTTGAGCGATATCCATAAGATCCTCCGACCGGGCTTTGAAACGAAGTTCCGGGACAAGCTCCCTGCCGGCGGCTCCAACCGCGACAATCCACGGAGGAAAAGATTCTTTCAGTTTTGATATCTCATCCGGGGTTTGTCCGACAATGTTGGCAAGCTGGCTGCCGTTGAGGATAAATAGTTCATCCGGGAAACGCGTCCACACCGCCTGGCGGACAAAATCCGTCAATTGTCCAAGATCCCGCGCTTCGGCCAGGTACAGTTGATGGATAAGGGGTTTTACGGCGGTTTTAAGGGATGCCCACGTGACAATACCCATACTGCCCTGAGCCTGGGTCAGCAGCCGGTAATAATCAAGCATCCACGGCCCCATATACTGAACCTGCCACATTTGTTTTTCCCATTGGGTTTTCAGATCCATGGGACCCCCCGCGGCTTCACCTGTGTACATTCTGGTGCCGTCTCCCCAGGTAACCTCGACGCAACGCAGGGGATCAAAGAACGACCATTGGATCATGGGATTGAG
Source organism: Treponema sp. TIM-1 (assembly GCF_046533115.1). Taxonomy (NCBI): domain Bacteria; kingdom Pseudomonadati; phylum Spirochaetota; class Spirochaetia; order Treponematales; family Treponemataceae; genus Treponema; species Treponema sp. TIM-1. Next base: position 7,317 of record NZ_JAJQRC010000045.1, on the reverse strand, counting down.
CCTTGGTACAGCCTCAAGCACATCCGTCAGGACCGACTGCCCCGCCTTCGGTTTTAAGCTCCCGGCGATGACCATATTGTACTTTGCCAATTCTCCGTTAAGCGCGTCGTAGGTGACCCCCGGTTCGACAACCACCATCCTCTGCTGGCGGTTGACGTTAAGAATTGTATTCATTCCCGAAAGATCAACGACGATGCTTTCGGGAACACCGGGTACGCTGTCCCCCCGAAGCTTTACGCCCGTGGAACTCACGGGAATCAGCGGCGTTGTCGTTTTATTCGCCCATTTAACGAGGGCCTCAACCTGTCCCGCGTTCTCCGGCTTAACAATAAACCGGGGTTCAAAAAGCAAATCAAAACTGTGAGCTTCCTTATATGACGCAAGCACTCTGGGATCGTCGATCACACCGGCCTGCCCGCAAATAGCCTGGAGACTGTTTTTCATGGATATAAACCGCTCCCTTAAAACTATACTTGAATTTCAGGCAGGAAGGAGCGTCCCCAACAGGACACAACTCCTCCTGCCTCTTACGACCGTTATGCCTCGGCCGGCTTCCGCGCGTTTTGCGCGACACCCCAAATAAGGGTGATAACACCCATAACCGCAAAGAGGATCGCCCCGAAAATAAAGACGTTCCGGGTAATATCCTCGCCGAACAGACCGGCCACTGCCGTGGAAATATACGGACAGATATATGATCCGATGTTCTGTCCGCAGGTGGTCAGCGCGATTGCCAGGGGTATGGCAATGGGGCTTACGGACATGGCCGTAGCCGTCATCACACTGGCCATTACGATGGAAACACAGGCGCCGTACAGGAAACTGCCGATAATCATCACCGGTACCGTCGCCGAAAAACCGACGATGAGGTACGCCGCTACGCCGACGAACAAGCCTATGCCCAGCGTGGCGTTTTTGGCGGCGCTGTTGAGCTTGCCGTACAAAAGGCCCATTAAAAATCCGCCGATGGCGAAGATCATGGTTCCCCAGCCGGAGACAGCGGCGGCGGCGCCGGGATCATCGGTAATGATGTGGGTTCCTATATACAACGACAGGAACTGCGCCAGAACCATCCCGGCAAAGAAGAAGATCGTCAGCGTGACGGCCCAGCCCGCCGCGGCGCCGGTCAATTTGACTTTTTCCGCCGGGGCGTTCCCGCCCTTCTGGTTCCGTAAGGGTTTATCCATGGGGAGACAGAGCAGTACGACAATCAGCGAAACGATGGCAAGCAGGTGTACATAGAACGCGCCGCTCCATCCTCCAAACCGCGCGAGATAACCGCTGGCAAACATCATAACCGCGGCGCCGATCATCTGCGCCGAAGTTTGAAGCCCCATCACCTTCTGCCGTTCCGCGCCTTCAAAATGCATGCCCACCAGGGCGGAAGACAGGGTTTGCGACAAACCGACACCGACGCCGAAAATCACCCGCATGATGAGGATCGTCGAAAAATCGGTCATAAATACCGGAAGAATGCCGCCGACAATGAAACACAATATCCCGATAACGACAAGAACCTTAATCGGAATATACTCCTGCAGCTTACCCGCCACAATGGTCACAATGATAATCGGGATTGAAGGAAGCGCAATAAGGGCATTGATATCTTTGCCCGGAAAATTCTGGGCGATAACACCCATGCCGCCGGCGATGGCGATGACACCCATCATCAAGATCGAAAAACTGTAAATCGACAACGCAATTTTTTTATTATCCTGTCCCATTGGAAACCTCCTGTTGGTTCAACACACTACTGTGTTATTTTGATGGGCTTTCAGCCCGTGGTTAAAGACACCCGGAAAACCGCTTCCGGGCGTCCTGGTTAGAACGGATATTTCTGTTTTTCGATATCCATCGTTAACCAGCGCACATCGGTAAATTCCTCCCACGAATAGCGGCCGCCCTCTCTGCCCATGCCGCTTTCTTTCAGGCCGCCGAAGGGAACTACCGAATCCGCGTCGACCGTACCGCTGTTCACATGGACCATGCCCGCTTCCATGCCGTTGGCAAGGTACATCGCCTTTTCGTAATTGGAAGTGATAATGCCGGAAGACAGACCGTACAGCGTATCGTTGGCTACGGCCAGGGCTTCCTTTTCGTCCTTTACGGGGATGACAGAGGCGACCGGCCCAAAGGTTTCCTCATAGTAGATCCGCATATCGGGCTTTATATCTTTCAGCACTGTGGGTTTATACACCCGGCCCTCGTAGCTACCCCCTGTCAGGAGTTTCGCGCCCTTTTTCACGGCGTCGCTCACATGCTCCTGGATGACCTTTATCTGGTTATCGTTGATGACCGGCCCGATAAATGTCCCCTGATTGGCGGGATCACCTGTCGGAAGGTGCGAGGTAAATTCCGCAAGGCCTGCGGCGAATTCCTCGGCAATCTTCTCTTCCACTATGATCCGATCCGCCGACATACAGATTTCCCCCTGATGAAGGAAGGCGCTCATAATCGTGGTTTTGATGGCATATTCCATATCGGCGTCGGCAAGGATGATCAGCGGGTTCTTGCCGCCGAGTTCAAGGTAGTACTGCTTGAAATGCCTGGCGGCCGTTTCGGCTACATGGCGGCCGGTAACCGTAGAGCCGGTAACCGCGACATAGGAACAGCGCTTGTCGGCTATCAGCAGATCGCCCAGGGCGCCGCCCGGACCCGTGATAACGTTCATCGCGCCGGCCGGGAACCCCGCCTCATGGAACAATTCCGCCGCCTTGATCCCGATAGCCGGGGTCTCGCTGGACGGCTTGTGTACGACGGTATTACCCGTGGCCAAACCGTAGGCAATTTTGTACATGGACAGTATCAGCGGGAAATTCCAGGGGGAAATGGTTACGATTGTGCCCCGTGGTTTGCGGACGCTCATGTTAAAACGCCCCAGATTCGTATGGAAGGTCTCTCCCATGACCAGTTTGGCATCCCCCGCCGCCGTGTATAGTAGATCCACCGTGGCGTCAATCTCAAACATCGCCTTGCCGAAGGCGCTCCCGCCTTCGTGGGTCAGTATGTCGGCAAATTCGGAACGCTTCGCTTCCAGAAGCCGCGCCGCCTCCATCAGCTTTCTACCGCGGACTGCTGGCGGTGTTGCGGCCCATTCTTCCCTTGCCTTATACGCGGCCGCCATTACACGTTCTACGTCTTCGGGACCTGCTTTAGGTATTTTCGCGTACAATTCTCCCGAATACGGATCAAAATCATCAAATGTTTCTCCGCTTGACGCTCCTGTCCATTGTCCGGCGATATACATTTGCCACTCTTTCATAACTGCCTCCTCGCTTAATATGGTGCCAGTAATTCCAGAAATACCAATATAAACGCGCCATACCGCTCGTTTAATCTGGATATTAAAGAATGATCACCCCGTTCTGGATAATTGTCAACACTTTTTTTTAAATTTTTTTACCCCCCAAAAAATAGACAGGTTTTTATTATTTTATTTTTATGCATAAAATACCATAATTTTGTATAAATATTTGTTTTATAGCATAAAAATAGTTAATTTTTTACATAAATATACTATTTTCTTAAATATGATACCTTTGAGAAAAATATATTCGGTATTTTATTAGGTAACGCATTCGGTTTTATTGACAAAAAACACTTTTTTTCTTGACGCCGTAATATACGGTGGTATACTGAATCAATTAGGTGAATCGGTTTTGTCAATTTGATTCATCATTTTTTGCCAAGGAGGCATTCCTATGAAAATCACTGCTGCTGTCACAAGGAGTAAGGGAGAACTGTCCATTGAACAAGTCGACCTTGCGCCGCCCAAACAATCAGAGGTATTGGTAAAGATCCTGGCTGCCGGTGTATGTCATACCGACGCGGCGGGGATTCAGGGATTTATCCCCTGGATCACGTACCCCCAGGTTTTCGGCCACGAAGGGGTTGGTATCGTAGAGGAAGCTGGTGATGCCGTAGACACGTTAAAACCCGGGGACCGGGTTGCATTGACTTTCCCCTCCTGCGGCCATTGCGGTTTCTGCCTTGACGGGGCGCCTTACGCATGTGATCATCTGAATGAACTTTTCTTCAGTGGCGCCTACAAGGACGGAACGCGGCGGATCAGCCTGAACGGCGAGGCCGTCGGTTCCTTCTTTGCCCAGGGTTCGTTTGCGGCATATGCCATCGTCGACGCCCGCAATGCCGTTAAAGTTACAGGAGTTCCCGACGACAGACTGAAGTATCTGTGTTCCATGGGCTGCGGCGTTCAGACGGGCACCGGGATGGTTTTCAACCGCTGTAAACCGGAGCCCGGAACTTCTTTGGTCGTCTTCGGCTGCGGCGGCGTTGGAATGAGCGCTGTCATGGCAGCAGCAATTTCGGGGTGTACGGAAATAATCGCCGTCGATATTGTTCCCTCACGCCTTAAACTGGCACTGGAAGTGGGGGCGACAACAACCATCAATGCGGCGGAGACGAAAGATGTCGTCGCCAAAATTCAGGAAATCACGAATGGCGGCGCCCATTATGCCGTAGAATCATCCGGTATACCCGGCTGTTCTCTCCAGGCTCTCCTGTGTTTACGCCGCCTTGGAACGGCCGTCGTCTGCAGCGTTACGGGGCCGGCGGAGATCAGTATCCCCATCGAAATGGGCCTTATGAATCCCAGCAAAAAATTCGTGGGGCTGACGGAAGGCGGATCAAACCCGCAGGTATTTATTCCGAAACTCGTTGAATATTTCAAAGCAGGCCGGCTGCCAATCGACAAACTTGTAAAATTCTACGATTTTAAAGATATCAACCGGGCTTTTGAAGATTCACATTCAGGCGTCGCAATTAAGCCAATTTTACTGTTTGATTAAGAGCTTAATTCGTATAAGCTCACTACATAATGCCGGTAGATTATCGGTTCAAATTCATGGAGGATCGTCATGGCTATTGAAAAGCTGAAACCCTTTATTAACGGAAAGTTTGTGGAAAGTTCAAGCGGGAAGTATATGGAGATTTACGATCCATCAGTCGGAGAAGTAATCGCCGAGACTCCCTGTTGTACCGCGGCAGAAGTGGAAAGCGCTATCGCGGCTGCCAGGACCGCTTTTCCCGAATGGAGCAATACACCCTGCCCAAAGCGGGTAGAAGTGTTATACAAATTCCGGGATCTCCTGGTACAAAACATGGATGAACTTACCTATATGCTCTGCCGGGAAAACGGAAAGAACTGGGAAGAATCCAAAGGAGATATTCTTAAAGTAAAAGAACCTGTGGAAGTAGCCTGCGGGGTCCCCTCCCTGATAATGGGAGAATCCTTAATGAATATCACCAAGGGTTTTGATTCCACCCTCTACCGGGAACCTATCGGTGTTTTTGCGGGGATTGCCCCTTTCAATTTTCCGGCCATGATCCCCATGGGCTGGATGATGCCCATGTGTATTGCCACCGGAAACACTCTGGTACTCAAAGCCGCTTCCATGACACCCATGACTTCTCTGCGGCTGGCGGCCCTGCTTCGGGAAGCGGGGCTCCCCGACGGTGTGGTCAATATCCTTACCTGTTCCCGAAACGAGGCGGAACTGTTCCTCACCCATCCTGATGTTAAAGGAATTACCTTTGTGGGTTCCACCTCTGTAGGCCGCCATGTATACGCTACGGCCGCGGCTAACGGCAAACGGGTGCAGTGCCTCTGCGAGGCGAAAAACCATGCCCTAGTGCTGGCGGATGCTCCCATTGCCCGAACCGCCGCGGGAATCATCAACTCCGCTTTCGGCTGTGCCGGTGAACGCTGTATGGCCCTTCCCGCTGTCGCGGTTGAAGAAAGCGTCGCGGATCAGCTTGTTGAAGAATTGGTCAAGCAGGTAAAGACCAAAAAGGTCGGTCCCGCCTATGACAAGACCACCGATCTGGGGCCTGTTGTCACCGGGGATCATAAAAAGTTTGTGCTGGGCTGGATTGAAAAGGGAATTCAGGAAGGGGCTAGGTTGATTCTGGACGGCCGAGACATATCGGTTCCGGGTTATGAGAAGGGTTTTTATATTGGGCATACGATCTTCGATCATGTTACGCCGGAGATGACCGTGGGCCAGAGTGAGATTTTCGGCCCCGTACTCTGCATAAAACGGGTAAAGAATTTTGAGGACGGAATAACCCTGATGAACAACAATCCCTTTGCCAACGGTTCGGTGATATTTACCCAAAACGGCTACTATGCCAGGGAGTTTGCCAAGAGGACCCATGGAGGTATGGTAGGAGTAAATGTGGGTATCCCCGTACCCGCCGGTATGTTCCCCTTTGCCGGACACAAGCTTTCCTTCTTTGGAGATCTTCACTGTCTGGGCAAGGACGGACTGCGTTTCTATACCGAAAGCAAAGTGGTTACAACTCACTGGTTTACCGAGGAAGAAACCCGGAAGACCAAAGTTTCTACATGGGACGGCGCTTTATAAGCTCCGTTTTCAATGAGTCTCTATGGAGGGAGTCTCTATGGAGGTCCATAGTTAGTTTTGGCTAAATCGAATAGGAGGGCTACCCATTAACTGAGTAGCCCTCTTCTCACACCACCGGGTGTACGGATCCTACATGGTGGTTCAATGGGCGGGAATAGGCATCCGTAATCTCAGGAACATGCCTATCCTCTCGTGGAGCTTCTCAAATTGTTCCAGCCTATCGGGGAATCCAATCGATTCAAGATACTGGGTGGAGAGAGTGTGTTTGAGTATTGGGCTATCCGCCAATAGCCCTTCCGGGTATTCGCCCACTACCATGCCTGCTCTGGGAATTTCCTAATTTCAATCGGTAAACCCCCGGCTTTGCCGGGGGACTCAAAAGTTTGACATTTCAGGGAATATAAAATAACCTCCTGCCAAAGTGAACCGCTCAAAGTTCAACAGACAGGAGTAAAAATGAACGATAAAAAGAATTTAAACCATAGTATGTGGGAATGTAAGTACCTTTTGGTATGAATACCAAAAGGTCGACAGAAGAGACTGTAGGGAGGGGTGGCAAAATATTTGGGATGCATATTTCGGGAACTGGCAAGGGAACGAGAGAGCAAAATCTTGGAAGGGTATCTGTGCCCGGACCATGTACATATGCTGATAGAGATACCGCCGAAATACTCTGTCGCCCAAGTGGTGGGATATATCAAGGGAAAAAGTGCGATAGCGATAGCACGAAAATTTGTTGGGAGGAGAAAGAATTTCAGCGGGATGAATTTCTGGGCGAGGGGATATTATGTGTCAACGGTGGGACGTGATGAGGCAACGATACGAAAGTATATCCAGGAGCACTGCTGTCCGGTTTAATCATAACAGACCCTCCAGAAAGGGTTGGGGCGAAGCTATTTTTGGCGGAGGTGGTTTGCTAGTGCACAATTCC
>NZ_JAJQRC010000044.1:0-25628 GCF_046533115.1 Treponema sp. TIM-1 | reverse complement strand
TCATTACTGCATAAACCCACAATTATTTCTGCTTTCTTTAGGAAACCATCCTTGCGCTATATATGAGGTAATATTTATGAAAAGTTTAGTAAATGCCTGCTGGAGGATAAAACAGCCGCACTTGTTGATTTCTTAAACATCTATAAAAAAATAGTAGACGATTGGAAAGAACCGAAAAATTTGACTGACCGGATAAAATCAGTTCAAAAAACACGAATTATATATCCTAAGCTTATAAAACAATTATTAGCCGCAGCAAATATTGCTCCATTTGATGCGTCGTATTTTATAAAAAATCATCTCTCTGAAATTTTCGATTGCTTTTCAAAAAGCATTTATTATCTTGGTCCGCTTCGTGAGGACCCCAAGCCATTGTATCCATATCCAAGCAATAACGATTCATTTGATCTGGGCAGAAAAGGAGAACATACCGCAAGCGTACTGTTTCTGCACAGCAAGAAAAAAAGTGACTTTCCGCTTCCGAACCAGAACAAGGATAAAGTAAAAACCATTGACGCCATAAAACAATGGCTTGCCTATATCGGCGTCGCTGACGATATTAAAGCTGAACTCGATTCCGGCATTGCCCTGAAGATACGGACACCGGGATCATCAAAGTGGAGCAATTTAACCAATGTCGGTGTGGGCGTAAGCCAGGTAATCCCCATTGTCGTCATGTGCCTTACCGCCCGTAAGGAAACCACCCTTGTTTTTGAACAACCCGAACTCCATTTGCACCCCAAAATGCAGACAAGGCTGGCGGAATTCTTTATGGCAATAGCCAATTCGGGGGTGCAATGTATCATAGAAACCCACAGTGAGCATTTTATAAACGCGATGCGCCTGAATATAGCTGCCGATGATTTGGGCAAAGAAAAAATGATGGATAACTCGATTATTTATTTTGTTGAAAAAATACAAAATTCTTCGATGTTCAGGGAAGTAAAAATCAACGATTTGGGAATAATCCCCCACTGGCCGAAAGATTTTTTTGATGAAGGCATAAATCAAACGGACAAAATCATTCTTGCTTCCTCGAAAAAGCGGGCGAAAAAAATCCAGGAAGATGAAGAGCTTGATGATGAATAACTACACTGTCGATGTCAGCATATTTTTATTGGATGAAGATGAATTTCTGAAAGCGGACGAAAAACGCAGAGGAACGCTGGTTAAGAAGGTGTGCCGCGCTATAGACGGGTATATGGCTCTTTGTATTTCTTTAGATAACTCGGTGTTTTTCCCTAAATTCGTTTCTGATGAATTTCTGCAAAAACTTGAAAACAACGCCTTTAGAAAATACAGCGCGGAGATAGAACAATTATTAAGTGATGGCTATTATTCGTATCATGACTATAAAAAAAAGTTACAGGCTATTATAGATAATTATCAAAGGGAGGATGAAGACTATCAGCAGGATTGGCGTCGAGATTTCAATAACCAATTTGGCATTCAGAATATATCGCGTCTTGAAATAAAATTAAAAAAAAGTCCTGAAAATAATATCAGGAAAACCTATGGGGAAAATTTTATACGCACCCTTTCTTCTATCGCCTTATTAAATAAGTTTATATATGACAATGAACCCGGCAGGCATTTGTTTGTATACAAGGGATTGGATGAAGAATTAACAATACAATCACATTTTAAATCTATTTCTTTTGGAGGCTATTTAAAAGAATGGATCGAGGTAGCAAAAAACGATGAATTAAATAAAATCATACATGAATCAAGCGAATTTGAAGGGATAGTTAAGAAAAAGTCTATAAAAAGTATTAAAGAAACGCCGCAAAATTTTACAACGCTGGAAGAAGCGGTTAAAAGAGCTCAACATGATTTTTCAAACAATCTTGTTTTCGGAAATGATATTGAAAGCGGCGTAAAAGAAAGAAATAGAGACGCCGGCCCGCCCGACAAAGTTTATTATTACTTAAAAACACTCAGCGAAATAACCGGGATTAAAAGGACCGCGCACCCCGATTACCCGCTTGTATTACTGGCCAGAATGTATGGTTGCAATTGCAGCGGCCAGTCAGAGGAAATAATGTATGATGACGGCGGCGGGAAAAGCGGCTTTGTTGATCACCTGAAACCCGCTGAAAGTAAATTCCCTTATCATATTTACCATTCTGATGATGGACATTGCATACGCATTTTTTTTAAATGGTCGGCGGAAACAAAACAAACAATCGTAGGCTGGATAGGGGAACATCCGGATTACGGCCTGTCCATATGACCAATGCCTAATCCGAAGTGCGAATTTAAAGAACAACCCCAAATGATACGATACCAGGACTGCAAGGCCGCCGGAATTACCCCTTCATGCTTCTAAAGCCGAATGATCCGTGCCTTGGTAAGGGTTTCGGCGCCGGTATCCGAAAGGAGGATGTCGTTTTCCAAACGGCAGCCCCCCATGACCGGATCGTAAAGCCCCGGTTCCAGGGTAAAGATCATCCCCGGTTTGAGCTGCCAGGTATTATCAAGGCGGCTCTGCAAGGCGGGCGCTTCGTGGGCCTCCAGGCCTATGCCGTGACCAAGGCCGTGGGGCATGGCTTTTTTTGATTTTTCAAAAAGGGTGTCCACGGATACCGCCACTTCCCGGGCGGCAACCCCGTCTTGAATCATGGAGTAGGCCAATTTATAGGCCTTCTCCGTCAGGGTAAGCATCTTTTCCTGCTGACTTGAGAGGGCGCCCCGAACAAACGTAAGGGTCACATCGGTGGTATATCCCAAATATTTTAACCCGAAATCGAGGATCGACATACCCGGGGCGGCAAAGGGCCCGCCGGTATAGGGGGGAAAGGCATGGATGCCGAAACTCCGGGCGGAACCTGCCGCCAGGGTTTCAAACCCCGTACCGTCACAGCCCTGTTGCCGTCCCTCGTTTTCGATAAAGAGGGCGACATCGGTTTCGGTCTTGAGATTGCCGGAGCGTATGTTATCCTCCAGCAGGGTAATAATAGTATTGGTAATATCCGCCGCCTTGCGGTATATACGGATCTCCTCTTCATCCTTAATGGCCCGTAATTGCTGGGCCGCTTCCTGGATACCGCTGTTCCGGCATAATACATCAAAATCGCTGAGGGCTTCCACATAGTGCAGAAAAACCGGATAGGGGGTAACCGCGGGAATTTCCACCTTGGAACCAAAGGGCGTCTTAAAAAATTCCGCCGCCGCCCGCAGGGCGTTGATGGGCCGCCGCTCAAATTCGGCGTAAGGAATGACCATATCCACCTGGGCATATACGATGGCCATATTGATATCCCAGGGCACCAGGAGGGACCGTCTATCCAGGGAAAGAAAAAGCAGGGCGTCTCCGGGCTGCCCGGTAAGCCAGCGCAGGGAAGGATCCCGGCGGCCTTCAGCATCCTCGAACATGGCCAGGGTCACCCCCTCCATGGCCATCCAGTCGTAGAGCCGGTTTCTGCGAACTTCAAAGGCAGTCATCTACCGCACCCCCCAAAGGCCGCTTTGCAGGTTTCCAGAACAAGCGCAAGCTCCTTATCCCCTATCCCATGGTGGGTAGCGAACCGGAACACCCCCTCATCCGGGGAGTTGATCAAAATATTCCGTTCCGCAAAAAAATTCGTTATCCTTTTTGCCTCTTCACGATCCACTGCAGGGGGGAAAGAGAAAAACACCAGGTTGATCTCGGTTTCGCCGGGGTTAATCGAGACGCCGGGGATAGCGGCCAGGGCCTGGGCGAGTTTTTTGGCCCGGTGGTGATCTTCGGCAAGGCGGTCCGTCATGTCCCGGAGGGCGATGAGCCCCGCGGCGGCGAGGATCCCCACCTGACGCATGCCGCCTCCCATGATTTTCCGCTTATATCGGGCCTCCCGGACAAAATCCCGGGGACCCGCCAGCAGGGAACCCACCGGGGCGCAGAGCCCTTTGGAGAGGCAGAACATCACCGAATCGGCCCGGGCGGCAATTTCCCGGGCTGCTACCCCCAGGGCCAGGGCCGCATTGAAGATCCGGGCTCCGTCCAGGTGTACCGGCAGGCCCGCCCCGCCGGCCAGGACCTTAATCGCGTCCATATCCGCCAGGGATACCACCCTGCCCAGGGAATGGGCGTTTTCAAGGCACACCAGGGAGCTTGCCGGGGCGTGAAGGTCCCGTTTCCGTATATATTGGCGGACCGTCTCTACCGGCAGCGCCCCCTGGGGAGCGGGAACGGGCCGGGTTTGGACCCCCGCAATAACCGATGCCGCCCCGGCCTCGTGCTGGATAATGTGACATTCGTTCCCCAGGATCACCTCGGTTCCCCGGGCACACCAGGTAAACAGGGCTAATTGATTCCCAAAGGTCCCGGAAGGCACAAAAACCGCCCCTTCCTTGCCCACAAGCTCCGCCCCCAGCCGTTCAAGCTCGTTGACGGTAGGGTCATCCCCATAAACATCATCGCCCACCACTGCTTCGGCCATAGCTTTTCGCATTTCGGCGGTGGGTTGTGTTACCGTATCGCTCCGTAGATCAATCATTATGCCCCCAACCCTTCATTATCCTGATTACTTTAAAATATACAACCGGGGAATCCCCCGGGCAATGTGCTTTTGCCGGAAAATTACCGTTACCGGTGAACCATCACATAACTATGGGTATAGGGCAGGGCCATGGCGGCCAGCTTTTTCCGTTTCCACCGGTCCGTATTCAGGAGTATGGCCACCAGGACAGAGACCAGCAGGCTGACCACCACAATGCCCCAAACCGCGGCGATGGAGCCCTGAAAGGGGAGGTTTACATTCATCCCGTAAAAACTGGTGATCAAGGTGGGGATCATCAGCACAATGGAAACGATGGTGAGCCGCTTCATCACGATATTCAGGTTGTTGGAGATGACGCTGGCAAAGGCGTCCATGGTGCCGGTGAGGATCGACGAGTAGATCTTCGCCATTTCAATGGCCTGTTTGTTTTCGGTAACCACATCCTCCAGGAGTTCCTTTTCGTCCTCTTTAAAGCGGATCAGGGAGGATTTTTGCAGCTTTTCCAGCAGCAGCTCGTTGGTGGTGATGCTGGTGGTAAAATAGACCAGGGATTTCTGAATGGAAAGGAGCTGGATCAACTCGTTATTTTTGATGGATTTTTGCAGTTCCCGCTCAATAATGGTGGTCCGTTTATTGAGTTCCTTCAGGGCCTTAAGAAAGGTAAAGGCCGCCCGGCCTAAAAGGTTCAAGACAAAGGTGCTTTTGTTGCCGATATTAAACCCCCGGATACGGTTTCTGGTGAGATCCTCCAGGGCTTCGCTGGAACTCTGGCAGATGGTTACAATTTTATCGGCAAAAAGGATAATCCCCAGGGGCAGGGTAAAAACAGACACCTCGAATCTTTCATCATATACCGGAAGCCGTACAATCAGGGCGGTATATTCATCTTCCTTTTCTATCCGGGCCTGCTCATCGGCATCCATAATATCCGTCAACAGTTCCCCGGCAATGCCGTATTCTTTTTCCAGCAGGGCCAAATCGTTTTTATCGACATTCCGGGCATCGACCCAACAGCCTTTGCTGAGCGTATTGGTTTCGACAAGCCCGTTTTCACCTTTCATTCGGATCGTAATCATTCGGGTTCTCCTCTGGTTTGCGGACCTTCCTCAAAAAGCCCGCCCCGCACGAAGAAACCCCGATGGTTCTAGTAAGATGGGCGCTTAATAAGAAATGCCGCAAACGTCAAATAGATTGACTTTTGTCTATGGCTGGGTAAACTACCGCCGCCGTCCGGATCGGACATGGCATTTCCTCCTTGGCTTGGATTTTATGAAACTTCATAGGAAGTTCAAAGGCCCTATACGCTCGGGCCGCTCCAAAACCCCTGGCCGCAGGACCATCACTTTGAAGCTGCCTCCACTATACCAGATTATTTCCATTGATGCAACGTATTTTCGAGTAAATTTCCAGGTTAAAATTTTTTGTAGAAAGCGGCGGTCCCGGCGTCCAAGTCGGGGAGTTCCTCCATGAGCAGTTTAATGGAATGGCCCCCGATTATTTTTTCCCCCTGGGTATACATCCAGTCACTGATATTGTTTATCGAAAAAGACACCACCGCGCCCAGGGTAAGGCCGCTGCAATAGCAGGGTTGATTGGTTACGGTACCGTAATAACGGCCGTCCTTGAGCCGGATATCCCGGAGCCAGATGTGTTCATAGGCAAATCCGCTCTCCGGATCCGCCGCAAAGGGGTATTTAACCTGAAAATTCCCCTCATCCGCCCCGGGAGCGTTCAATTTTTCGATAAATTCCGGCAGAGTTTCCCGGGCACGAAGGATAATTTGATCGAGTTCACTGTTTGGTTGGGTGATTTTGATAAGTTCCCCTTCAGAAACCGGGGCCGGGATCGGGGCTTTTTCGCAGGAGCTTAGGAGCAGGACGGCATACAGCAGGATCCCTCCCAGAAATTGGCGGGGTTTTACGCCAAACAGGAACCGGGCGTTTAAAAGAAAAGCCCCCCGGGAAAAGGAGGTGAAGAAACCCGGGGGGCAAACTGATGATACGGTAGATGAAAAGCTGTGATGTACAAAACACAATTTAGGTCGTATAAACCAAGGATGGTACATAAGCATATCTAAAAGACCGTATCAGCAGTACTAATTGTTAAGATATATAAAAAAACGGTTCAGGTCAAGGGATAATGCCGGATTTATGAATAAAATAGTAATAAATAAAGCCAACTCCAAAACCATTTCCGGTTTTAAATTAGTAGAAAACCACGAACCTCACGAACTTTTCATTTGAAAGCCATATTTTTACACGCAACGAATAATCTAAATCGTATCCAATACCAACTTTCATAATTCCTCACTTCTAACTCCTCCCTCATCCCAATCTTCCTCTTTGTTCGTGAGGTTCGTGTAGTTCGTGGTTAATCCTCTTCTTCCTATTCTAACATGAGTTCCTTCTTCGCCTTTGTGGTCGAATTCTCTTTACATCGCTAAAACTCCGACTCGCCGATAAAGAGCCGCAGGGTAAAGCGCCCCGGCCGGATCCGGTAGGGTTCCAGGGTGTCCGGGCCGCAGGTGGCGGTTCCCACCCCCCGCTGGGCGACATCGATGCTGAGAAGCCAATAGCCCTCGGGGCCGTGGGTCAGGTCCTTAAGGTCTATGGTGTGGAGGCCGGTGAAGAGGTTTTCCGGGGAATACCGGCTGACCCCCAGATTAACCGGTTTGTCCGGCCGAATAATGATCCGCCCGGGCCGGTCCCCGGGAACCTGGGGACCCCAGAGGGTAACGCTCCGTACCCCGCTGCGGTTGCCGTTTTCCTGGGGCACCACATAGGGCACTTCCAGGCTGGCGGGGGTATCCTCGTAACGGCCCAAAAGGGCGCCGGCCCGGCGGTCGGGATAGGATTCCTGGGGGCCCGCGCCGAACCAGGTGATCCGGGAATAATAGGCGGGAATCCGGGCCATAACCCCCACCTTGGGCAGTTCCGGCAGGGAAGGGTCCAGGTCAAAGGTGAAGTCCAGGATACCGGGGCCGCCCCCCTGGGGGGGCACGGAGATCCGGGTAAAGACCCCAAGGCGCCTGTTTTCAAAACCCGGCGCGGCCTTTTCCCCGGCCAGGAGCGTTGCCCGGTAACATTGGGCCTGGTAACCCTCCCAAAGGGTAGCGGCGGTTTCCTCTTCCCCCCTCCGCAGGTGGAGCAGGTCCAGGTCCAGCCAGGGGTACATGGCCTTATCCTTATAGTAGAAAAGGGCCGCCGGGTCCCCCCGAAGGGGGATATAGATCTTAAGACCGTCGTTTTCCGTGGGGGCCCGGAACAGGGAAGGGGCAAAAAGCTCCCCAAACCGGGCGAATTCCGGCGCGGCCTTTGCCGCCACCGTAAGGGTCCGGGGGGTCTCCCGGAGGATTTTTTCCCCGGAGCAGAGGACAAACCCGGCCTTGGTCCAGGGGGTACTCCCCTGGTCCCGGGCAAGCCTGAAATCCCCATGGATAAAGACCGTCCCCGGCACAGCCGCCAAATCGAGTTTTTTGGGTACCGGGAGTTCTATTTCCGCCGCCCCGCCCGGGGCCAGGGGCGGCAGGGACTCCACCCCTTCGGCCAGGACGGTGTCTTCCCCGGAGAGTTTCCAGGCAAGCTCGATCCCCTCCAGGGTGGAAAAATCAAAGCGGTTTTCTACTATAAATGTATAGGGTTTGCCGGGAACCGCTTTGAACCGCAGGGGGGCAAAGACCTGCTTACACTCGGCCATGGCGGGTTTGGGGGTCTGATCGGGAAAGAGCAGGCCGTTCAGGCAGAAATCGTAATCCGAAGGTTCATCCCCAAAATCGCCGCCATACTTCCAGTATTTGGCGCCCTCCGGGGTAACGGCCGCTATCCCCTGGTCTATCCAGTCCCAGATAAAGCCCCCCTGAAGGCCGTGGTAGGATTCGATGGCCTCCCAGTAATCGGCCAGGCTCCCATTGGAATTCCCCATGGCATGGGAGTATTCGATCATGATCAGGGGCCGGTCATCTTCCCGGTATTTTACAAAATCGGTGATCAGCTTAATCTGGGGGTACATGGGGCCGATAATGTCCGTCAGATCCCGGCTGCGGTTCAGGGAGTCCAGGGTAAACCCGCCCTGGCCGCCTTCGGGCCGGATCGCCCCCTCGTAGTTCACCGGCCGGGAGGGGTCTGCCCGGCGGATCCAGGCGCCGGCCAGGTTATGATTGAACCCGTCCCCGCTTTCGTTCCCCAGGGACCAGATGATGATTGCGGGATGGTTTTTGTCCCGCTCCACCATGCGCTGGACCCGGGCGGTATAGGCGTAGGTCCAGGCCGTATCCTGACAGAGCTGCTCGTAAAAGCAGTGATGTTCGATATTGGCCTCGTCCACCAGGTATATGCCGTACCGGTCGCAGAGATCATACCACCGCTCGTCGTTGGGGTAATGGCAGGTTCTAACCGCATTAAAATTATGGGTTTTGAGGAGCCGGATATCCCGGACCATGGCGGCGGTGGAGAGGGTTTTGCCGGTTTTTTCATCATGCTCGTGGCGGTTCACCCCCTTGATCAGCACCGCCTTTTCGTTTATCAAGAGTTCCCGCCGGGCCACCCGGAGGCTTCTGAAGCCGGTCAAAAAGGCGGCGCTTTGGATATGCCGGCCTTCCCGGAACAGGCTTACCGAGAGGGTGTAGAGGTTCGGGGCCTCGTGGGACCAGGGGGCGGGGTTATCCAGGACCAGTTCCGTTTCGACCCGGTTGGAGTTGACCCGGTAGTTGCAGTCCAGGGTGAGTTCCCCCGCGAGGAGGGGGTTTATGGATGAACCCAGGGAAGCGGCAAAGGCCAGGGCTTCTTCCCGGCTTGCGGGCAGGGTAAAGGGGTAGAGGGCATAGGCAATGGTGAAGGGCGGCTCCCCGGAGGCAGCGCCCACCCCATCGTTTCCGGTACTCCGCCCCGGAGGCACTGCGCCCCCCAGGGTTACCTCAAGCCGGAGCCGGCCCCGGCTTTTCCCGGCATGCACGGTAACGGTCCCGGGAATGGCCTTGATGTCCTTGATATAACAGGCTTCGGTGGCATAGAGAAAAACGCTCCGGTGGATGCCGCCGAACCACCACTGGTCCTGATCCTCCACATAACTGGCGTCGGAGTACCGGACCACCTTGAGGCAGAGGGTGTTTTCCCCGCTTGCCGAGAGGAAGGGGGTGATGTCGTATTCCGAGGGGAGCCGGGTATCCTTCCCCGCCCCGGCAAAGACGCCGTTTACGTAAACCAGACAGCAGCTCTCCGCGGAACCCACCTGGAGAACCACCCGCCGGCCCTTCCAGTTTTGGGGGAGGGTAAAGGTACGGCGGTAGAGCCCCGTGGGGTTATGGTCCGGCGCCCGGGGAGGGGTCCCCTCAAAGGGCATCTGGACATTGGTATAGTGGGGTTTATCGAAGGGCTCCCCCCTGGGGCCGGTCTGGAGGGTCCAGGTTCCGGGAACCCGGATATCCGCCCAGGAATCATCGTTAAAGTCCGGCCGGGTCCAGGCAGGGAGGGAAGCGGGGTCCTCCGGGGCATCCTCTCCGGGATTGCGGAGCAGGCAAAAACGCCAGGTTCCGTCCAGCTCCAGGCAGCAGGGGTTGTCCCCGGGGCTGCGGAATTCCGGGCCGGCCACCGCGTCCGCCAGGGCCTCCCGGACCGATGCAAAGGCTAAACGGGGACTCGCCATGGGCAGCCGGTGGAGCCCCTGGATCTCAGGATTTTCCCACAGGGGAGGAAGGGTTTTTATATTCATATAATGATGATGAAAGAGCTTTTCCGCCTTGTCAATACCACCGATCTGGTTTAAAATTAAAAAGATTTCCCAGGGAGCCGGTTTCAAAATTGACTGTTTTGAAACTGCCCCGGTGTTTTTGGATTTTTTGGGCCGGGAATGAACCCGGTGTCAAATCTTTAATCCCTTAGCCCTTTTGGGCGTTTTAGGAGGTAAGTGTGAAAAAAATTGGATCCATGTGTTTGATGGTTCTTCTTGCGGCGGCGGTGATCTTCACCGGCTGTACCAAGAAAGAGGCTCCGGCGGCGGCGGCTGACCCCAATGCGCCGGTCACCCTGACGGTGTGGTGTTGGGACCCCAACTTCAATATTTATGCCATGAATGAGGCGGCGAAAATTTACCGGCGGGATAACCCCAATGTAACGGTTAATGTGGTGGAGACCCCCTGGGATGACGTACAGCAGAAGCTGATCACTGCTCTTTCCGCCCGGCAGACCGATAGTTTGCCCGATATCGTGCTGATGCAGGATAATGCCATACAGAAAAATGTCTTGACCTATCCCGATGCGTTCCTTCCATTAAATGACAAGATCGATCTATCCCAATTTGCCCAGTTTAAGGTGGATGTGGGGACCATAGACGGGAAAAGTTACGGGGTTCCCTTTGATAATGGCGCCACCGGGACCTTCCTGCGCCGGGATATTGTGGAGCAGGCGGGCCTCAAGGTAGAAGATTTTAACGATATTACCTGGGAGCGGTTTATTGAGCTGGGGAAGATCGTGAAGCAGAAAACCGGGGTTACCCTGGTTTCCACCGATGCGACGGGCCCGGATTTTATCATGGTGATGCTCCAGAGTGCCGGGACCTGGCTGTTTGACGCCCAGGGCAAGCCCTATATCAAGGACAACCCCGTGCTGAGAAAGGCCATCAGCCTCTTTATTGAAGGGGTCCAGTCTGGGGTTATCCTCCTGGCGTCGGATTGGAACGCCTATATCGCCACCCTGAACAACGGTACCGTGGCCTCCACCATCCAGGGCTGCTGGATCATCGGATCCATCACCCCCGAAGCGTCCCAGGCGGGTCAGTGGGCCCTGGTGAATACCCCCCGGTTCAGCGACATCGAATCGGTTAACTACTCCAGCCAGGGCGGTTCCGGCTGGATGGTCCTGGCCAATTCCAAGAACCCCGACGCGGCCATGGACTTCCTGAACAAGACCTTTGCGGGGAGCGTGGAGTTATACGAGACCATCCTTCCCTCCTCCGGGGCCATTGCCACCTGGCTTCCCGCGGCGAATTCCGCGGTCTATGGCCAGCCCCACGAGTTCTTTGGGGGCCAGAAGATCTACGAGGAACTGGTAAATTACGCGGGCAAGGTCCCCCTGGTAAAATACGGGATCTTCAACTATGAGGCCCGGAGCGCCGTAACGAGGGGTATGATGGATATTATGCAGGGTACCAAGTCCATCGATGACGCCTTGAGCGCCGCCCAGGAGGAAGTTGAATTCCTCGTGGCTCAGTAACAGGCCCTAACGGACGGTAAAAATCCCGGTTATCGGGGTCTCCGTTACCCGTAAATTGCAGGAAAGCGGTTTCGTTTGAAACCGCCGGGGCCTTCCCAAAACGCCGGTTTTGGGAAAGGCGCCCCCTTCTTAAAACAACCGGGGAGGAGTGGTTATGCGGCGGGTTTTTCTCTCAAAAAAATA
Source organism: Treponema sp. TIM-1 (assembly GCF_046533115.1). Lineage (NCBI taxonomy): Bacteria > Pseudomonadati > Spirochaetota > Spirochaetia > Treponematales > Treponemataceae > Treponema > Treponema sp. TIM-1. The sequence continues at coordinate 13,759 of NZ_JAJQRC010000044.1, read as the reverse complement.
CTCCCGCTGGGGTTGGTTTTTTGTCGGCCCCGCGGCGATCTTAATTTTTGTCCTGTCCTTTTATCCCATGGTCCAGGCTTTTATTTTGTCTCTACAGTCGGGGCTGGGGAACAACCTCCGGTTTACGGGGACCCGGAACTATCTGCGTCTTTTACAGGATACGGTATTCCATAGTTCCGTGGCCAACGTATTTATCTATCTGATCTTCCAGGTCCCCCTGATGCTTTTCCTGGCCCTGATCCTGGCGTCGATCCTCAATAGCCCCAAGCTCAAGGGAAAGGTGATCTTCAGGACCATTATTTTTCTGCCCTGCGCCGTGGCCCTGGTTTCTTCGGCGATTATTTTTAAGTCCTTTTTCTCCCTGGACGGCATCGTGAATTTAGTCCTCCTCAGGCTTAAACTTATCCCCGATCCGATAAGCTGGCTGACCGATCCCTTTTGGGCAAAGGTGGTGATTATCCTCGTCATCACCTGGCGCTGGACCGGGTACAATACGATCTTTTACCTGGCGGGGCTGCAAAATATCGATACCTCGGTGTACGAGGCCGCCCGGATCGACGGGGCCTCCGGACCCCAGCAGTTTTTCAAGATCACCCTGCCCCTCTTACGGCCGGTGATCCTGCTGACCACCATTATGTCCACCAACGGGACTTTGCAGCTCTTTGACGAGGTAAAGGCCATTTCCCCGGGGTCGGGGTTCAAGGCGACCATCACCATATCCTACCATATCTATAATCTTTCTTTTTATAACAGTCCCCAATTAGGATATGCGGCGGCGGTTTCCTACACGATACTCCTGATGGTGGCGGTACTATCCCTGATACAGATAAAAGTGGGGGACCGGATATGAAAAAAAATTATAAACTCCCGATTTTTTTTATGTATGCTTTTTTGATTTTCATTTGTATTTTTTCGGGATTTCCCTTTTTCTGGATGTTGGCTGCGGCCACTAACCGGAGCGTGGATATTACCAAGGGGAAGCTGTTTTTTGGAACCCATCTGCTGGAAAACTTCAGGGTCCTCCTTGCCACCGTATCCCTGGGGCGGACCTTCCTGAATTCCCTGCGGAATACCCTGATTGGCACCCTGGCGAGCTTGTTTATCTGCTCCATGGCGGGGTACGGCTTCCAGATATACCGGGATAAAAACAAGGACCGGCTTATGTCGATCCTGCTTTTGTCCATGATGGTGCCCTTCGCCTCGGTGATGGTGCCCCTGTTCAGGATGTTCAGCATCGCCAACCTGCTGAATACCACCGCGGGCTTTATTTTGCCTTCCATCGCTACCGCCTTTCTTATCTTTTTTTTCCGGCAAAGCTCCATGTCCTTTCCCATTGAGATAGTCCAGGCCGCCCGGGTGGACGGGATGGGGGAATTCGGCATATATGCCCGGATATATGTTCCCGTCATGGCCCCGACCTTTGCCGCGGCGGGGATTGTGACCTTTATGGCCAGCTGGAACAACTACCTGTGGCCCCTCATTGTACTGCAGAAACAGGAGAGCCAAACCATGCCCCTGATGATCATGGGGATGACCGCGGGGTATACCACCGATTATGGCATGCTGGCCCTGGCGGTTACCATCTGTACCCTGCCGACCCTGCTCATTTTTGTTACCCAACAGAAGCGGTTTGTGGCGGGGATCCTGGGATCGGTAAAATAGCAATAAATTGAGCCGGGCGGAAACATATAAGTATTTTCGGGTAAGGCGGTCATCCGTTATCAGTATACCGATGAGCCGTCTATGATGATGTCGTTCTCAATATCATACAGTATTGATGCGCGGGCAGCCTCATATTTTTTCTGGGGTCAGGTTCAAATCAACGGGAACGACTTCGTTAAAATAGCCGTCAATCTCTTTAGGATTGTGAATTCTCGAAAAGAGGCACGTGGCCGCTTTTTCAGCCATCAGGCTCTTATAGATATTCACGGATACCAGATTAAAACCAAAATCGAGTTTTGACTGAATATTATCGTAACCAACAATATCCGGCAAGGCTATTTTCATTTGACAGGCAATACGGATAATGCGAAACGCGATAATGTCATTGTAGGTAAAGATGGCGTCAAAATCTTTCCGGCACTGCAATGTTTTTTTGATTAAACGGTTCATTGTTTCATTTACCGTTATATCACAGGGAATTATCAGATCCTCCGTGGCAATTCCCGCAGCTTCCATGGCCTTGAGATAGCCAAGCTTGCGTTCAAAAGCACTGGACACGCAATCCGGTCCGGCAAAAAGCAGTATCCTTTTGTGTCCCCGGTCCAGTAAATACCGGGTGGCAAGATAACCGCCATTAACATCATCACTGACAATATAGTCCATGTTTGAATCTGGAAGACGTCTGCCGATGAGGATAAAGGGCGTGCCCACTTTGCGGATAAGATTTATTCCGGCTTCGGTTCTGCAAGTTGGAAAGAGAATAATACCGTCAACATTTTTGGACAGCGCGGCCTGGATTGCTTTGGTTTCCAATTGGGGGTCCTCGTCCGTAACCAGGATCATCGCAACATAGTTTTCTTTGCTGGTAATACGTTCCAGCTCCCGCACCATAATCGCAAAATAGGCGTTTGCGATATCTCCCAAAATAATGGCGATTGTTCTTGTGTAACCGGTTCGTATGGAACTTGCTACACTGTTGGGAATATACCCAAATTCCTCGGCCTTTTCCTTGACCCTTCTGACCGTCTCCGGAGAGATGCTGTTACGGTTTTTCAGGGCGCACGATACGGTATTAATGGAAAGATCCAGAGCTTGAGCAATATCCTTAAGTGTTACCTGTCCTTTCTTTCGTACCATACAGATTACCCATATCTATGCAGAGGAATAAATTTTGGATGTGCCCTCTAACAAAAATATAGTATTCTTCCGCTCTCTGTCAATGAGTCTTCTCCGCTGTCCGACCGGGTGCTTACGTTATTTGTAACCGTTCACGGGTATTTCCAGATATAGCGTACTATCGTTTCTATGCCACTATATATAGGGTCCATGAACGGTTACCGTTATTTCTTGCTCCAGCGGTACGTGTTTTGTACCATTCGGTCGGCATCAGCCCGTGAGTCGGCAAAGGTACAGATATAGAGACCTTTGCTTGGAAGCGATTCGCACAGGGGCTGGACTTCATCAGGATTGGCAAGGAGGTAGAGTCGTTTTCCCTTCTCCAATATCCGTTTGTATTTGGGGATATATTCCGGCGTGGTTGTCGGCGGAAATCCGATACCCGGAGTGAATTCAATGGTCTTGATACAGGGAATCTCCAGGAGGGCATCCAGCGTGTTTGCCATAGCGTTAGGACCGTCAAGATGATAGGTGCCGTATTCCGTCCACGATCCCATTAATTCAATTTCCGGAACAAAAAGCTCTTTGAAGTTTGCGGGCGAAATGATAGCTGAAAAGTCACAGGCAAGCTGATCGATTCGCCCCGGCGCCCAGAGGGTCATCCAGGGCAATACGCCGCCTCCCTGGTTGACCACAAGCGTCATGTTGTAGAGTTCCTCATGAAGCTTGATCCAGACACGGTCCATTACCTCAATGGCATCTTTAATCCGTTCCGGGTTTTCAATGCAGTCAATGGCAAGATCATCCATTCCCCGCATCAGGGAAAGATTATCCGCCGCGTTGCCGAATTCGGGCATACCGACCAAATACCTGCCCGGCGCATGGGCGGTCAGGTGAACCACAATATCCCGAATTTGTCTCCACCACTTATTTGAGTTTTCCTCAAATTGCCATTCCCATTCATCCCAGTCATGAATCACCGCCGGGTACCATACACTGGTCTTGTTAAAGTGGGGATTGCTGCCAAAAAAAGCCGCGGCGGCGCTTGCCCCCCAATTGGTATGGGTTGCCGGCAGGGCCTCTCCGCCAAAGTACGTATTTTCAAACCAGTATTCCATGTGTTTCCGGTTTTCTTCCGGATCGATCCACCATTTTGTAATCGATTCAACATCGTCATCAGCGTACTGTTCCATGCTTCCGGTCCAGGGACCACTCTGCAGTTCCGGAAACTGTCTGGATTTTTCAGTTCGCGGCGCAAATACCGCCATACAGGGCCGGCCAATGTCCTCCCCATTCCAAAACGCACGGAGGTTTTCTTTTGCCTTGTCCCAATCCTCTTTGTAATACATAAATCCCCCTATATACCCGCGGCAGCCGCCATGATGGAATTTTGATCCATTTCGCCTTTTTTGAATTCTCCGTTTATCCGGCCCTCGTTCATTACCAGGATTCTGTCACAGATACCGATCAGCTCGGGCATTTCACTGGAGATGAAAATGATTCCCACCCCCTTTTCGGTAAGACGCCGCATAAGCGAATAGATCTCGCTTTTGGCGCCCACATCAACGCCCCTGGTCGGCTCGTCCAACACAAGAACCCTTGGGTTTTTTACAAGCCACTTCGCTATTACCGCCTTCTGCTGATTGCCGCCGGAAAAATCAATAACCGTGCGGTTGGGCATAGCCGGCCGTATTTGCAGTTCGTTAATAGAATGCCGGACAAGGGTGTTTTTCTTTCCCCGCGACACAATTCCCGCGGAACTTACCTCGGTGGCATTGGGAAGACAAATGTTGTCGGCAAGGCTCAGGCAGAGTACCAGCCCCTCCCGTTTCCTGTCTTCGGGGATCAACGTTATCCCCTCTTTAATGGCGTCTCTGACATTTTCTATTTTGAGTAGCTTTCCAGAAAGGTATATTTCACCTTCGTCCTTTTTGAATTCGCCGAAAATCGTCTTGGCAAGTTCCGTGCGTCCCGCACCAATAAGTCCAGAAAATCCCAGTATCTCTCCCCGTCTGAGGTTAAAGGACACCTGATTAAATTTTCCCTTCAGGCCGAGGTTGATCACCCTGAGTACCTCTTCACCGATAACCGCGTTACCGGAGGGATAAAAATCGGTAAGGTCCCGGCCCACCATATACTTGACGATCAGATTTTTTTCCACATTTTTTTTACTGTTATCAAGTTCCGCGATAAATTTCCCGTCCCGCAGGATGATGATCCGGTCACTTATTCGTTCTATTTCTTCCAGCTTATGGGAAATATAAATTACGGCAATCTCCTGATCTTTAAGAGTATTGATTATCCTGAAAAGCGCCTCCACTTCCGTGCCGGTAAGAGAGGAAGTAGGTTCGTCCATCACGATTATGCGGGACCGGTTCATCAGGGACTTTGCTATTTCCACCATCTGCTGTTTTGCCATGGTAAGGTCCTTAACCAGTGCCGCGGTATTGAGGTTCCCGCAGCCAAGCCGGGCAAGTACTTCAGTGGATTTTTTCCGCATGGAACTTCTGTCAAGCCGACCAAGAATTCCCCCGGCAAGCTCCTTTCCCAGAAACATGTTCTCCGCGATGGAAAGAGTAGGGACAAGATTCACCTCCTGAAAAATCATACTGATGCCGAATTTCTGGGAATCCAGGGGCGTATGAATCGCCGCCTTCTGGCCGTCAATGAAGATCTCCCCCTCATCCGCCTGATAGACGCCACCGAGGATCTTCATAAGGGTTGATTTCCCGGCACCGTTCTCTCCGACCAACGCAAGTACTTCGCCTTTATTCAGGGAAATCGTCACCCCGGAAAGGGCCTTAACGCCGGGAAAATTCTTGGAGATATTTTTCATGACCAGGCTGCTAGGCATAGGCGTCACCTTTTCTCTGGGAGAAACTGTCAAGGGCGCATACCACGATAATGATCGCCCCGGTAGCCACCGTCTGCCAGTACATGTTTACGCCGAGTAGCACCAGGCCGTTGGAAATGACACCCATAAGCAAAGCGCCCAGCATGGTACCTATAATAGTGCCGCTGCCGCCGGAAAGCGACGTGCCGCCGACTATAACAGCGCCGATAGAATTCATATCAAAATTGGTACCCGCGTTGGGGTTACCGCTATTTAATCTTCCGGTAATGATAAGCCCCGCCAGTCCGCAGAGAAACCCGCAAAGGGCATAGGTAAAAATCTTGTTATTCTTGACATTGATACCCGAAAGCCTAGCGGCAGTTTCGTTTCCGCCTATTGATTTAACCCTGTTGCCGAAAATCGTATAGTTATAAACCCAGTGGGCGATAATCACCACAATAGGGAGGAATATAACCATGACGGGGAAGACGCCCCAACTGTTCTGGCCAATAGCGATAATGAAGGGGTTATCAAGCATGATCGCGTACCCCTTGGTAATGACCAGCACAAAACCTTTGGCGATACTTGCCATACCCAGGGTAATAATAAAGGGAGGTAATCTGAGTTTTGTAATAAGAAAACCATTTGTGATACCCACCATGGTTCCAAAGAGCAGGCATACCGCTATGGCGCCGGGAGTATTCATGCCGTGATTAATAGTCCAGGCCATGATGATACTGGAAAGACCCAGGATACCGCCGACCGAAAGGTCGATGCCGCCGGAAGTAAGCACAAAGGTTTGTCCGCAGGCAACAATTGTTACCAGGGTAACCTGTTTAAAAATATTGAGAAAATTTTCACCGGTAAAAAATACCGGCGTCAAAAATGAGAGTACAATGCCAAGAAGAATAAGAACAAAAAGAAGTCCTGTCTCCCGGACCTGTCTTACCCGCCGGAATATTCCGGCAATACCGCCAAGCTTAGAATTCATAATTAATCCCCGGACGATCCGGCTTTGAGAAGTTCTCTAAACCGGTGAACTGAGGCTCCGGAAAAACTCAATGAGCTTTACAAGAGCCTCTATTATTTCGTTGAGTGCTGAATAGTTACAAGTTTAGCTCATTTGTTGTACTGGGCGGTAGTCCATACATTCTTCCCGTCTACAGCCCTGGTACCGGCATCGAAACTTTCGGGGATGCTCTTGCCATCACAAAGATCGTTGAGTTCTTCGACTATCTTTTGACCCCAGACATACTGGTTCTGGGCAATAGTGTAGGTGATGTACCCGTCTTTTACGCCCTGGATAATATCGGCAGTATCGTCACCGACGATGACCGGCTGTTTAAGGCCCTGGGCCTTCCATACAATGGCGGCAGCGGGACCTGCGGCGGCGTCAATTCCAATGAGAGCATCGAAATCGGGATGAGCTTTGACCATGTTTTCAATGTTGGCGAGGGTTCTGTTTGGATCACCGGCGCCGGACTGCTCATCAATAAATTTGATATCCGGGTACTTCTGGGAACAAACTTCCTTTACGCCCTGAAGCCGTTCAATAAGATTTTGCTGGGTGGCAACACCTTGTGATACCAGTACATTGCCCTTGCCGTTAAGGGTCTGACCGAGAACCTCTCCCATATGACGGCCGAAGTTTAGGTTGATAGTACCAATATAACCGGCCCTGTTGCTCTGGGGAGCATCGGTATCGAAACAGAGAACTTTGATGCCCCGTTCGATAGCCCTGTTGATAAGCGGGGTAAGCGCTGCCGAGTCGGTTGGGCCAATGGCGATTCCATCAACCCGCTTGGCGATAAGATTTTCCACGATCTGAATCTGCTGCGCGGGGTCGGCTACATCAGGACCATGAAATTCGACATTGACACCCATTTCTTTGGCTTTTTCCTGGGCTCCCTCATTAACAGGTTCAAAAACAGGATGAATAACGGGATAGATGACGGCGAAGGTCCGGAGTTTACTGGCCCCCGATTTCGCGCTCGTCCCGCCAGCAAACGTCATTGCCAGGGGAATCAACAGAAAGAGAACTGCCAATAGCCTCGTCTTTTTTCTCATTTCTTTCCTCCAAATAATATTTTATACCTGTCAATGACAGGTAATTAACAATATTAACGTTAACGTTATTGTTAATATTTTACCATCAGTCTATTTGGTTGTCAAGAAAAATTTACAAAAAACTTACGAAATTGTCTCATTTCCGGTGAAAAATTAAAACACCGTCAAAAACTGGAAAAAGTCCGGCAAAAAAGCGCCGCCCCACAACACCCAGAGCATATATTGCCGCGGATGGTCGAGGCTTTCCCCTTTCCTCAAATTTTTGAGGAGTTTATTTCACAGAATATTTGTTTCTTACAATAATATTTTTTTTTTCATTGTTCAAAAAAGGCGGGGATATTATAGTCACTAATATGAATAGGGTATCGCCTGGGCTGTCAGCCTTTGCTACCCGGGGTATTATTTTGCCTAACCGTAGAGGCTTCCCTAAAATTTCGGTTTTGGGGAAGCCTTAATTAGGAGCAGCGGTAGTTTTGTGAATTCTGGATTTTCCCGCTTCCTTTGTTTATCTTATTCCGCTTGCCAATATTTTTTCATTGTCTCTCTTGTACGGGCATGAGCCTGTATAAAAATTTTTAACTCCGAAAGGAGTGGAGGACTTCTATGTCTAAAAAAATTCTTTTCATGGGAGGCGCGGCGTTACTCCTGGTAACGTTCCTCGTCTTAATCGGATGCCCGGACGCGACGAGCCCAGCTCCCAATCCGCCGTCTAAAGTGGCTTCGGTTGCATTGGATATCGATACGGTGATAGTTACCTTTACCGATTCGATTACTAACATTGAGACTGCTATGAAGGCGGCCGGTCATTTGACCGCTACGGCTAACTATACGGTGGCCAAAAACACCGAGGCCGCCATGAAAGTGACTACGATAACCCCAAGGCCGGATGGCAAGAGCGTGACGATAGCCGTATCCGGGGTGCACAGCGGCTTAACCACAGCTGATACCATCAACGTGGAGGTCAAGAATGTCGGCAAAGGGACTTTTAAACCGGAACCGCTGCAAGTTTCTAGGGTTGATACGGAGACTGAAGGTACTAAATTTACGGTGACCTTTAACCAGGAGTTATACAGTGCTGAAAAAAAACTGGCTGTAGGTACCGATTATGCAACATCGTTTAAAATAACCGATGCTGCCGTTGGTACTGAGGCTCTTAATTTGTCATCGGTAAAGGTAGACACCAATGGTGCCATCATAATCCTTGAATTTGCCAATCTGGACGACAACGACACCCTGGGACCAGCTGACGCCGGGACAGTTACGTCCGTTACTGGTCTACCCTGGACCGGAATGCTAACGTACGATGGTACCAATAAAGTCTGGAGTATAACCACTCCTTAACCAAGCGGCATCAGCCGGTTAACGGGGCATAGTCCCCTATGCCCGTGTAGAAAAACGCCTTCGGGTTTTTTCTACACGGGGGCTTCGGCCCTAATTTCCAGCCCCGCTGGGTTTTAAGAATTTTTAACCACCAACGACAACCACCAACCAACACATTGACAAAGCCATTGCCCTGTGATATATAAATCAAGTCTTGGCATTGACTAAAAAACGTACGTTTTAAACTAACTCGGTAGTTAGCAGGGTTCTACTCCAGGTTGATACGATGGGCGGAAATACAAAAAAAACACCGGTTTTGTTTGGCCGTTTTTCCCAATGGGTGGTTCTGGCTGCCGCTGGTTTCTTGCTGTTCGGCGCCTGTGTTTCGATTCCCTTTCGGCAAAAGACCGAAACCTTCGATACTATCAGCCGGGAACCGCCCGCCGGGGAGGATATCAACGGGAATTTTCCCGAAACGGTGTATATTAAAACCAGGACCCAGACCTTTAATACCTACCATTACTATATCCTCAAGGACGGCCTTATCTGGTATAAGGGGATCACCCCCGATTCCGGCCCCCGGGACTGGACCATCTTTATGGAGACCGGGCTGCCCCACAATTTTGGGGACCCCTACTTTTATTACCCCAAATACATAGTGGAAATAGCCGCCGATGCCGATGAGCTGGTGGCCCTCTCCGACGAGGGCCGTTTCTACCGTATCTGCCAGGACTGGATTTTTTCCCGGCAGACTAAAAAGTGGCTGGATAAACAAGGGTGGCCCGAGATGGTGGGCCTGTACCTGGATCATCGGACCGCCCGTAACCAGGCATGGACCGTGGGCAAACGGAACGATCAGGTAAAGTACTATGAAGATCCCTTTGGAAATCAGCACCATAACGGTACCCAGGAGATCGTTACGACCTATGTATTGTTGGAAGACGGTCAGGAGATATGTTACGCCGATCCGGGGCTTCCCACTGATTTCAGCCGGAATTTTGTGGGCCCTGAACGGGGGGCCTTTAAGGCGGCGGCCATATCGGCCAGCGCCTCCACGCTCTTTCTTATCAACGATGCCGGGGAAATGTATACCCGCATCGTGGATTTTGATATCACCGGCGGCGATCCCATGTTTTTCAAATACACCTATGTTCCCTACGAGTCCAATCTTTCGGGAACCAATTACTGGTCAAACCTGACCCCCTGGGGCCTGCCATCGGAGGATTGGAAGCCCCAGCCGGCCATTCCCCTCAACGGAAAGGCCGCGGTCACCCGGCATATCACCATACTGCAGAACGGACAGGGCAACGCCGCCCGGGAACTCCGGGTGGCGGGGTACAATGATCAGGGCGAAACCGGCTATTGGTCAAAGCCCCTGGAGGCTTCGGATTGGACCTTTGTGCCGGTCCCCCTGTATTTTACCCCCGGGGCGGTGCTGTTCGGCGTGGCAGACGCGGAGCCGGGGGAAGCAGCGGATGCGGCAGCGGCGGCGGATACCAATGGCGCAAAAACGCGGGGGGAGCGGGGGCTGTCGCCGGATATACCGATGCGGGGTAAGCTCTGGTTTGGGGATACCATGGAAGCGGAGTGGGAATACGAAATTCCCAATTTCAATATCCTGGAAGGCTCCTGTTTTTTGCGTATTTCCTGGCGGGAGGAAACCTGTACCCTCATCCTCCATCCGATAGAAGTGTGGACCTATCTCCGGCGGTATTACCAGCCCGGCCGGGTGGGGCCGCCCAAACTATTTTTCGTTACCCTGGAAATCCCTGAAAACGCCATGGACGGACTTTCCGAAGAATTTCAGGAGCGCTTAAACCGTAAATTCAGGGATAAAAACAAGGTTCTCTTCAATTATATTATGGAAGCGGACACCAATTATATCACCCTGCGGGAAAACGCGGAGTGGACCCTGATATTCGCCAGCGATGCCCAGATCAGCGCCTTTCCGGACAACCGGCATTCTTGGTTTTTTAACCGGTACGACGAGATCGCCCGCTACAATTCACCGGAGCTGACCCTGCGGGAACGGCCGGTCTATACCCGGGAACAGCATGCCGAAATATGGCGAAAGATTGAAAGCAACCGGAAATTTAAAGAGGAGCTGGAACACCGGGTGGCCGAGTATAGATCACTCAAACGGGCGGTCTTCAATCTGGGTATGGTGTATAGCAACCTGGACCTTATCAGCCGTATCACCCTGCTGAATTTTGTTGATATCCCCAAAATATACACCATTACCCGGTTTGGCAAAAAAATTATCGCGGTCAATAAAACCTATACGGATCTTATTTCCGATAATCGTATTTGGATCGATAACAAATTGATCGAGCTTCTGGATATACGGATAAAGACCTATACCGAGGCCGCCGGCAGGCTTGCCCGGGGAGAGCCGGAGTTTGTTTTTCCGGCGGGATTTGCGGAAACCGCCGCAGAGTATTGGCGTATCGCCGGCCTCCCCTTTGCGCTAGCGGGGACCTTTGGTTCCGGGGCCGACGAAAAGCCCGCCTCCCTCTCCCCCGAGCTTTTAGCCGAGGGCTTTTTCGGGTGGGTCCTCAAGGTTGGTGACACCCCCCTATTTTCCCTTTTGGTGGAACCGGAAGACGCCGCCCGTACTATATTTTCCCGGAACGGCAAAACCGCCCGGGAAGCGCCCTATCGTTTGAAGGGCATCCTTTCCGTCAACTCCGTCAACCTGGAGGGCGAGGGAAGGACCTATTACAACCGGACCATCGGCGCTTTGATAAAAGACAACGGACAGCTCAAGGTTGACATCCGTTTTGACGGTAAAGAATTGCTGGTAAAGCACCGGCGATTCTTTGGCAGGGATTTTATGGTGTTTAAAGGGTCGATTTGACCGTGGGCTTTGGGAAGGATGTTCCCGCCTGTTTTACCGCAGCACCTTGATCCCGTGGTTTTCAAAGATCCCCTGGTAGTGTTCCAGATCCTCCGGGTGGAGGGCCTTTGTTTTTTCAAAGCCGTAGTCCAGGCCCAGCATGGCGTATTTGCGCTGCCCGAATTGGTGAAAGGGGAGGAGCTCTACCTCCCGGACGCCCAGGGACCCGAGGAGTTCCCCCAAGGCGGCGGCGTCGGAGGGGTGGTCGTTGTACCCGGGGATCACGGGAATTCTGACCAAGACCGCCCGGCCCAGGGCGGTGCGTAAATTGGCCAGGATAAGGTCCTGGGGAACCCCGGTTCCCGCTCGATGCCGGTCCGGGGCATGGTGCTTTATGTCAAAGAGGATGAGATCCGTCCGGGCGCTTATCCGGTCAAACACCGCTGCCGGGGCATGGCCCGAGGTTTCTATGGCCCGGTGTATCCCCGCTTCTCCCAATGCGGTCAGGAGGGCTTCGGCAAATTCCGGCTGGGCCAGGACTTCCCCCCCGGCAAGGGTCACCCCGCCCCCGGATTCATCATAAAATACCCGGTCCTTAAGGCACTGTTCCACGACCTCATCCACCGAATAATACCGCCCCGCCAAGGATAGTGCCTGGCTTGGACAGGCTTCGACACAGATCCCGCAGCCGGTACAGCGGCCATGGTTAATACGGATCCGCCCCGGCGCCTGGGGGCCCGCGGTACCGGCCTCCTCCTCATAGCGAACCGCCCCCGGGGGACAAAGCCCGACACAGCGGCGGCACCGTGAACATTTTGCCCCATCCCAGAGGATCTGTATGGCCGTGGACTGAGATTCGGGGTTGGAACACCACCGGCAGCGCAGGGGACATCCCTTAAAAAACACCACCGTCCGGATCCCCGGCCCGTCATGGATACTGAACTGCTGGATGTTAAAGATAATTCCCCGAATAGCCTTCTTCATATCGTACAATTTAGTTTAATCAAGGTAGTAGTATCTTGTAAAGGCTAAACGGTCCTTCCTCTCTCCTAACTCTTTCTCCTTTCCTTCTTCGCCTTATGCTCATTTAATTGACCGCATAGCGGTCTACCTTGTGGTCGAATTCTCTTCTATGTTGGTGTCTGGTACTGTACCTCACAGCCCGGCAATTTCATCCGAGGAAAGCCCGGTAAGGCGGGCTATTTTTTCGACGGGCTCCCCAAGAGCTTTCATGGCTTTTGCGATTTCCTGAATGCCTTCCTGTCGGCCTTCCGCCAAACCCTCTCGTTTTGCCTGAACGACCTTGCTCTGGGTGTCTAACTCGTACTTATATTCGCTCATCAGCCGTGCCCGTTCTATCTCGTCCTTGCTGATCGTGATTAATACTTCACTTGCCATGGCTATTCCCTCCTCACTGGCTATGATTCCATTGATTATGTGCCGTTTGCTCTTGTCCGTCAGGTACCGGAAGTACACGGCCCAGAGCTCCGCCCCCGTCATCTCCTCTACGGGCTTTTGCGCCACCGCCTCTACCTTGGACAACTCCACCGTGATGATCCGGCTCCGGCCTCCCAGGGAGGCGCCCCGCTCCGGATCGTAGTACTCAAAACAGTGGAGAAAGGACTCGTCCGGGAAAAACCGGCCCTTCGCCAGGATCGCAATCTGGTAGGCTGTTTTCAGGTCGTCATAGGTTTTATCCTTTCCCCGGATATCCTGATCGGTAAAGAGTTTCCCCGCCAGGAACTCCAAGCGGACCAGCTCGAAGGTGTCGGGGTTCAGGGACATTTCGATGTTGACCGGTTCGCCATCTTCGGCCTTACAGGGGATGTCGAAGCGGATCTGCCGGTCCCGCAGGCTCTGGGGCGGGGGCTCGTTGGCGGTGATGGAAACGACCGTGAGGGTCCGTCCGGTCATGGCGGAGACGA
>NZ_JAJQRC010000043.1:0-25796 GCF_046533115.1 Treponema sp. TIM-1 | reverse complement strand
TCTAACACCCGTTGCACTGCCGTAATTCTTATTTGCGCCTGTGCTTCACGGTTTAATTTTCTTCCGTCATTTATTCGTATGATCATTCTATGTATTATATCATAGGCTAATACTTTTGTAAAGATTAGTATTTGCCCGGTAACTGTTACCGGCGGTTATGAGCTGCCGTAGTCCTACCAAAACAAACTGCATGCTGAGGGTGGTGATAAATGATGAAATCCCGAATCGTGCTACCATAATGCCGTTAACCGCGCCGATAAGCATGGTCAAGCTGACGGAACAGAGGATCGCCGCATAGGCGTGGAGACCAACATCACGCAGAAAGAATCCGCACATGAGGGTTGCGAAACCCGCCATATGGCCTATGGATAGATCAAAGCCCCCGGCGGAAATAACCACCCCCATACTGAGGGCCAGTACCGCGGGAAGCGCGGCGCCCAATAAAACCGAATAGGGGCTTTTAAGGTATGCCGGTTCCAACAGGGAGAATGCGATATAACAGAAAAACAGCAACACGATAAAAGAAACTGTCCGGGGAGAAGGCGTCCATTTATGGATTCTATTGTTTTTCATGGCATCCCTTCCTTAGACCTTAACCTGCTGAATAGCGCCTTTATTCTTAATAACCGAGATACCCACCGCGATTATGAGCACGATGCCCTGCACCAGGGGCGTATAATAATAAGCCATAGAGAGAAGCTGCATAAAGTTGGAAATCAGGATCAGAAATACCGAACCTACAAAGGTACCGGCAATATTTACCCTACCGGGATTGAACATGGTGGATCCCAAATAACAAGCCGCCAAAGCGGGAAGCAGGTATCCCTGTCCTGCCCCGACAATAGATCCGCCATATCGGATAGGTTCCGCCGTACCGGCCAACCCAAAGAGCATTCCGGCCAGGATAAAGGCAATAATTTTTATCCGGTTCTCATTGATCCCGGCCTCAAGACCAGCTGCCCGGTTTTCTCCAATAATCCGGAGATCAAAGCCGAATTTGGTTTTTTGGATAACAATGTAGGAAACAACAAAGAGCAGAATCAGAATCCAGCCAAAAACGTAAACCCCGCCTATTTCCAGGGTTCCGATTTTTTGAACCGATGGTTCCCGAAGCCAGATGGTTACCCCTTCATTATAGGATCGTTCAATTCCTAATCCCATAAACATAAACCCGATGGAAATAATGAAACCGGAAAATCCCGCTTTGGTAACCAGAAGCGAGATAAGCAGCCCGATAAAAGCTCCAATCAGCATAACTACACCCAGGGCAGGGAAATATCCCCAGCCTTTTGCCGTTATCAGCAGGGTAAAGGAAGCGCTCAGCAAGCCTATGGTCCCCGCGAAGGAAATATCCGTTTCTCCGGCGATCATCACATAGGACAAACCCAGGGCGATAAAACCCAGTACACTGGCTTGAAGGATGATGGTTTTGATATTTATCCAGGAGAGGAGGTTCTTGTTACCGCTGGCAATTTGTAAAATCAGAACCAGGACGATCAATACCAAGGGCATGGCGTATTTTTGAATAAAACCGGTCAAAGATGAGCCCTTAGTTATTTGCCATCCCTCCCATGATATAGGTTAAGAGTTTGTCTTTGGTTGTTTCCCGGGGAATAAGCTCCTTAAATATCTTTCCCTTAAAAAGCACGATGATCCGGTCACTGATCCCCAACGCCTCTTCAATATCCCCGGAGGAAAGCAGAATAGAACTTCCGCCTGCCGCGATATCCCCCATAAGTTTGTAGATTTCCGCCTTGGCACCTATATCTACCCCTGCGGTAACCTCATCCATCAGGTAGAGCTTATAGGATTCGGTCATCCACTTTCCTACCACTACCTTCTGCTGGTTACCTCCCGAAAGGGCGGACATGGTATAATTGATATCAGCGGGGATCACATTAAGGCGATCCACCATTTGGGAAGCTAGCTTTCCTTCCAGGGAATCGCTTAACACATGGTATTTCGCAATCTGTCGCATATTGATTGCGGTAATATTGTTTTTTATATCGTAATCGGCGATCATCCCCTCGGAAGCCCTATCCTCGGGAATCAAGGCAATACCTTGTTGAATCGCCTCCCGGGGGCTATGGTTTCGTTTTAGCTTTTCACCATTCAGGGTAATCTCTCCCGAATCGGCGTTGATAATTCCGTAAATGCAATTAAGTACCTCGGTCTGTCCGCAACCCACAGCACCGACCATGGTTACAATTTCCCCTTGATTAACATGGAGATCGATTCCAAAGATCTTATCTTGGTAGCTTAAGCCTTGTACCCGTAGCAGCTCGCCGCCGATAGTTACCTTTTTTTTAGGAAAAAACACATCGATATTTTTACCGAGCATAGAATTAACCAGATCGTTCTCTTTAAACTGCCCGGTATTTTCAGTTTTAACACACAAACCGTCCCGGAAAACGCTGATCCGGTCGGATATGGCGTATATCTCCTCAATGCGGTGGGAAATATAAATGATGGTAGTCCCCTTTTTCTGCATCTTTCTGATGATATTGAAGAGCTTATTTGTTTCTTCCAGGCTGAGCCGGGCGGTGGGTTCATCCAAGACCAGAACTTTTGTTTCGTTGACAATGGCCCGGGCAAGGATAATAAATTGCTGTTCTGAAACCGAAAGCAGCCCGGCGCTTGCCTTCAAGTCCAGAGGGAAACCGATAAGCCTGAGAGTCTCTTCCACTTTTTTTATACCGGATTTCCAATTAAGAAAACCAGCTTTTACCGGCGGCATGGCAAGGAGTATGTTTTCAAAAACACTCAGGCTGGGGACTATATTCAAGACCTGATGGACAACCTGGATCCCCTTCCGCTGGGTTTCTAGGGGAGAAAGCCCGGTAATATCTTCATTTTCAAAAGCAATGGTCCCCTCATCGGGTTTATACAGTCCCGCCAGCATCTTCATCAGGGTGGATTTGCCGGCTCCGTTGGACCCGACTATGGCGTGAACCTCATTGGCGTAAATATCCAGATTTACCCCTTTAAGCGCCTGGGTTGCGCCGAAGGATTTCTTTACGTCGTTCATCTTTAGTATAACCGTGTTTTTTTCCATTTCGATCTCAAAAAAAAACAAGCAACCGTAATATAGGCAGGACCACGTCCATATCTATATTACGGCCGATGGTTTATAATACCCTCGGTATCATTAATCCATATAGTCAGACAGAGAGCCAAGAACCGGCTCAAGCACTTCTTTCCAGTGATCCTCCGGGGTCTGAATCTTTACCGTCTTCAGGTCGCCCTTGATGTAATCATCATTGGTAACAAAATAGGTGGTACCGATCTGGGCAAAGGGGACAACTCCTCCTGACGCATGGGTAAGAACCGATTCCGCCGCCAGGGTACCCAGCTCGTATGAATTTTGTCCCATAAAGCCCCAATCGCCGGCATTTGGTTCAAGCATGGCGCTGATCACATCATCACCGGTATCGGCGCTTATAATGGTAACCTGATCTATCTTGTTCAATTCCCGCAGCGCGTTATATACGCCGATAGCGGGCATGTTCCAGGTAATCAGTACGGCGTTAATATCCGGATCTGCCTGCAAAGCGGCCTTGGTAATCTCATATCCCTCGGTTACCGGATCGACAGCAGGTACTTCCCGGGTGGCTCCGATTTTTTTGATTGCGCTGAAGGAATTCAGTACCGATTCAGCGCCTTTACCGCGCCAGAGCAGCGTGGCCCAGCCCGAAGTGTCCAGCAGGATGTATTTTCCCTGACCCTTCATTTTATTGATCGCATAGATCCTCATCTGTACCCCTCCGCTCCAGTTATCGCACATGATACCCGTGATGCCGCCGTCAAGGAACATATCCACCCCAATTACCGGAATGCCGGCATTTTTTGCCTGTACGGAAACGCTGTTGAAAGCGCCGCCTTCCCCGCCGGATACGATAATGTAATCAACTTTTTGGGTAATAAAGGTTTCTACCGCCGCCACCTGAGCCGAAGTGCTACCGCCACCATCCTGATGGTTCACCGTAAACCCATAGGGTTCAAGAATATCCTTGATTGCTTGAACGGAATTCTTGTTCCACGCGTTACCCATGTGTTGGCTTGCCACGCCGACAACTTTACCGCTGCCATTGACATTAAACGACTTTTGCGCGGATGCAGGCTGAGCCGGCTCGACCGTAGCGTCGGCAGCTGGGGCTGTCTGAGCTGCCGAATCGGCCTTTTCAGCGCCGGAACAGGCAGTTATAAGCGCAAACAGAGTAATAACAAACAGCAACACCGTAAATTGGAAAATTTTTTTCATCTCGTTCCTCCTGATATTATTTGTTTGAAAGTCAGGGATCTTACTTTGTTATCCGCCTGCTTTCTTAAAACACCAACTGCGAACCCGGTAATATCCATGCTAGTTTATCTCCTCAAAAGGCTTACCCTCCCGTTGATAGGCCTCTTTCAATATGCCAAGGGCCGAACGCAGGCCGATGCCGAACCTCCGGCACCCGGCCGCATACATTTCCTCAAGAACCGCAAGGGATCGTACCCCCCCGGCGGCCTTGATCGAGGTTTTATCCCCAACGGCATTTTTCATTATCTTGATAGTTTCAACCGTAGCCGGTTTAGCGGCCCAACCTGTCCCCGATTTGACAAAACTTACCCCGGCCTCAACCGCTATGTTACAGGCCCGTATAATTTCTTCATCAGAAAGATAGGCGCATTCAAGAATGGATTTAACCGGTATGGGATATACCGCTTCTACGACCTTTTTGATATCATTATGGACATATACATCGTCCCCGGACTGAAGGGCCCCCACATTGATCACCATATCGATTTCTTTACACCCTACGGATTTCATATACCTGGCGCAATCGACCTTTTGAGCCACCGTATCCGCCCCCGAAGGAAAGCCGGCCACCCCGCCCAGCATAACCGGAGAGTCCTTTAAGAGTTCCCCCAATTTTTCGGTATAACAGGGCATGGCAAAAGCGCAGATAAAGTTATATTTTATTGCGGCGGCGGCGATTTGCTCTACTTCCCGGTAGGTAACATCGGTCCGGACGCAGCTTACATCGATTAACCGGACAATTTCGGTATGGGATAACGGCATATACTTCCCTTTATAATTATAAAACCAAAAAGGTTATTATCTTTTGATAAAAAAATAATAACATAATGATCTATAGTTGTCAACAAAAATTTGTATATTTTTTTAGATAATTGCCATGTTTCCGGAATTAGGATTTTTTAACCCGCTTTTTTGCGATCACCCCCTAATCTTTTCCTTTCTATTCCTTCCTAATTGAAAAAAAAATAAAAATAGCCTATGCTAAAAAAGATAATGATGTTTTGCCGAGGGGACGGTATACTAGGCCGCCAAAGGGAAAAACCGTGAAAAATCCGATATACCAGGATGTGTATTTTAAGCTGAGGAAACTCATCACCAGTGGTGAATATATGGCCGGTGATTTTTTACCCACCGAAGATAAGCTGGAGGCTATTTACAAGGTCTCCCGGACCACCATCCGGAAGGCGGTGGAAATGCTCGCCGCCGACGGGTATATCGAAGTAAAACAGGGCCGGGGTACCAGGGTGCTGGATTACCAGTATACCCAAAACCTGAACCGGGTAACCTCGGTTTCTGACACCCTGCGGCAAAAGGGTTATGAAGTAATCATTAAGGATATTTATATAGACCGGATAGAGGCTTCCATACATATCGCGGAGAAACTCGGCGTAAAGGAAAATACCGGCCTTTACCGGATTCAACGGGTACTTTCGGCGGATACCGTTCCCACGGCAATACTGCTTAACTACATCAGCGTGGATTTGGCGCCGGGGCTGGATGAGAAGTCCGGAAAGATCTCCCGGTTATATAAATTTCTGGAATCCGAATTCGACATCTTTATAGATTCCTGCGTTGATACCATTTTTGCCAAGAATGCGGATTTTGTTGAATCCCAGATGCTCAATATCAAGACCGGGTCCGCCCTGCTGGAAATACACCGGGTTACTTATCAAACCGGAAGGCCCATAACCTACGATATAAGCACCATGCGGGCGGACCGATACCAGTTTGAGGTTAAGACTTCGGGGCGGTAAATTCCTCGAGATCCACGATTTACCTGGGGAACGCCGGGAGACACCCGGCAACTATACGGACAAGCTCTGCGGCGCAGGATTATCGCCCTAAAACAAAGCCCCTCCCTTAACCCGGAGGCCAGGAGAGAAACCGGCCCCCCAGGATGTGGATATGGAGGTGTTCCACGGTTTGTCCCCCATGGGACTTGCAGTTGATCACAAACCGGGCCCCCTTTTCGGTACAGCCCTGTTCTTTGGCCAATTCCTGGGCCTTGTTGAGCAGCCTGCCGGCAAGGTCAATATCCCCGGGCTCCAGTTCCATGATATTCCGGATATGCTTTTTAGGGATCAAGAGAAAATGAACCGGCGCCTGGGGGGTAATGTCATGGAAAGCCAGGAATTCATCATCCTCATAGATCTTCTTGCTGGGAATCTCCCCTGCAACGATCTTGCAAAAAATACAGTCACTCATAAAATAGTATGATATCATAGGGACGGAACATTGAAAATAGCGCATATTGCCTTGTAATTATTAGGCAATAGGGGAACTGGATAATTTATCGTTTTTATAGTATTATTGAAGATGATATTTTGATATGAAGGAGTTGTTCCATGAAAAGGTCTTTTGCCGCGGCGCCGGTTTGTATGGTTATTTTGGTTTTACTGGCAGCCTGTAGTTCAAATCCCAAGGTCAGCAGGGTCGATGCCGATACCCGGACCGATTTAAGCGGATATTGGAACAATACGGATGTGACGATTGTCTGTGATTCTTTGATCGCCTCGTTTCTTAAATCTCCCCGGGTGGCGGAATTTATCGCCCGTAAGGGGGAGCTTCCGATAATTCTGGTCGGTTCCTTTCGGAACGAGAGTGATGAACATATAGATACGGCCATCATCACCACGATTATGGAACAGGCCATCTTTGACAGCGGAAAGGCCCTGCCCGTGGCCGGGGGGGTATCCCGGGGGGAACTGCGGACGGAGCGGGCGGAGCAGCAGAGCTATGCCAGTGAGGATACCGCCGCTGCTTTGGCCAATGAGCTGGGGGCGGATTTTCTACTTACCGGAACCGTACGGACTATTGTGGATCAGGCCGGAAAAACCACCACCAGAACCTATTATGTATCCGCCGAATTGAGTGATATTGAGAGTACCGCCCGGCTTTGGATGGGGCAGAACAACGAAATCAAGAAAGTAATTGTAAGACCAAGTACCAAATTATAGCAGCCTGGGCCTTAGCTATGGTAATCCTGTTAAGGGACTGACGGCAACCGCTCAAGTTTTAGTTTTGAGCGGTTCCTTAATGTTTATATCCTCCAAGGGGAAAGATTTGAAAAAGGTCTTAAATGGGTTGTTCCTCATTTCAGCTGTTTTTTTTATTGCCTCCTGTGCTTCGAACCCCTACACCAAGATCGATAACGCGGTGGCCCGGGAAGATTTCGCGGCGGGGATTGAGACCCTGGAGGCGGATAAAAAAGACATCTATAAGTCGGACCTTATCTTATATTACCTTGACAAGGGGATGCTTGCCCATTATGCCCGGGATTTTGAGGAATCCTCGCGGCTCCTTGAGGAGGGGGAACGGGCCATTGAAGCGGCCTTTACCAAAAGCCTTACCCAGGGGATCGCCTCCTATCTCGTAAACGACCAGGTCCGGACCTATGACGGGGAGGATTACGAGGACATCTATAGTAATGTCTTTAATGCCCTTAATTATTACCACCGGCAGGATCCAGAAGGCGCCCTGGTCGAGATCCGGCGGATGAACAATAAATTACAGGCCCTGGCCACTAAATATGGAACCCTCAGCTCCAATCTTCGGCAAAAGGTCCTAGAAGAAGCGGAGGTAAACCTTTCCGGCGAAGACTATACCGGTTCCACGGAGTTTTCCAATTCCGCCCTGGCCCGTTATTTGGGGGCCCTTTTTTACCGGGGGCAAGGTAGGGCGGACGATGCCCGGATTGACCTGGAGGAACTGCGGCTTGCCTTTGCCGGCGCCCCCCAGGTGTATACCTACCCCATCCCTTCTTCCCTTGGGGAGGAACTGAGGGTCCCCCCGGGCATGGCCCGGCTTAACGTGATAGGTTTCAGCGGTTTATCCCCGGTTAAAGAGCAATCCACCCTCCGGATCCCCCTCTTAAACTATAATTATATTAAAATTGCCCTGCCGGTGATGGTATACCGGAGTTCCGAGGTCGGCCGTATTGAGGTGCTTTTTGATAATCAGGAAAGGTTTACCCTGGAATTGCTTGAGGATATGGAGGCGGTGGCCCGGGAAACCTTTAAGGAACATCTCAAGGTGATTTACCTTAAATCCATTATCCGGGCGACTGCCAAGGGGGTTACCGCCGTGGTCTTTGACGAAATCGGCCGGAACGATGAAGGGCTTACCGGCGCGGTCTTTGGGCTCCTCGGGCTGGGTACCCAGATTTTTACGGAGATAAGCGAAACCGCGGATCTACGGTTGTCCCGGTATTTTCCCGCCAAGGCCTATGTGGGGGGGATCACCCTTCGTCCCGGACTTTATTCCTTTTCGGTAAATTATTATAACCGGGGGGGTAGAAAAATCGCCGCGTTCCGGTATGATGATGTACCGGTACAAGCGAACAGACTCAACCTGGTGGAGGTTATATGTTTAAGATAAGCCCCCTGATTTTATTAGGTATTTTTTTTCTAGGCTGCCAAAGTACCGGACCGGGTACTACCAAGGCCCGGAATGATGTGGATGCCCTTATCGCATCGGCATCGGCCGAGATAGATGCCGTGTTGGCCGGTTCCTCCCCTACCCCCGGGTCTTCGGGGGGGATAAGCTCCGGCGGTATCGAGCCCCGCTGGGTTACGGCCCCCGAATCGGTATATGACCGGAGAACCTATATCTCCGCGGTGGGATACGGTAATAACCGGAATACGGCGGAACGGCGGGCCCTGGCCGCCCTCACGGCAATTTTCGGCCAGTCCATCCAGTCGGAAGCCCAATCCCGCATCGTTTATTCCGAGGCCCTGAGCGGCGGCGCCATAAGTTCCGCTTCGGGGAACAGTGATTTTGTCAACCTGATCAAAACATCGGCGGAGATGGACTCCCTGGTGGGCGCGGAGATCAAGGATCTCTGGTTTGACGGCAGCGGGACCTATTACGCGGCGGCGGTCATGGAGCGGGCCAAAACAGCGGCGCTTTATAGGGATCTGATAAACACCAACCAACGGCTCATCAACGATCTGACCGCCGTCCCCGAGGGGGAAAGATATACCCTGGACGGGCTCAGGCGGTTTCAGCTTGCCGCGGCCATCGCCGATACCAACACCACCTTTCTGAATGTGTTACGGGTCCTGGGGGATGGTTCCGTTGGGAATATTCCGGTAAATATGAAAACCGGGAACGATTACCGCCTGGAGATAGCCGCCATCACCAAAAACATACCCATCGCGGTGGCGGTGGAACATGACCAACGGGACCGGATCCGCAGGGCCTTTGAGGAGGTCCTGACCAAGGCCGGCTTCAGGATCGGCGGGGCGAATTCCCCCTACCTTTTAACGGCCCTGGTAACTATCGTTCCCGTAGACCTGCCCAATAATCCGAACCAATTTGTCCGGTATGTGGTAGACGCCAATCTGGAAGACCGCCGGACCGGGGATCTGCTTTTGCCCTTTTCGGTTGACGGAAGGGAGGGACATCTTTCCATTCCCGAAGCGGAAAACCGGGCGATTCGGGCAGCGGAAACCAAGATAAAGGAAACCTACGGGCCGGTTCTGGACGCCTATATCGCTCAATTTTCGGCTGCCGGTGAATAGGGAAAAGCCCTCCACCGTCATAGCCTCGACAGAATCCCCTTCCCGGATATTCCCGCCCCTCATTGCGGAAGGCCCTTTTTTGTGTTATGGTTTTTTTAAGAGAGATTATGGTGGACGATGAACAGCTCATAGTAAAAAATCTGCCCTTTATACGGATTTTGCCTGCCTGGGCCCAGGAATTATCCTATAAATACCTGTCTAAAACCACCAACCTGTATATCATCCATGGGAATATTCGGGATCTGCTTCCCCACAAGATGAACGAGGGGGAGTTTGTTTTTGCCCGGATCCAGGACTATATTTCCGAAGTCCTCTTTGGAAGCCGGGACATTATCGCCTTCTATGACCGCTCCAGCGGGGTAGCCTTTTACTCCGACGAAATGACCCGTTCCTATCAGGCGGCCATGGCGGAACGGTATCCTGACATTGACGGGGCGGATTTTATCGCCACCGAGCCGGAGCAGAGTTTTTTCTACCTGGAAAAATATTTTCTTATGAACATCCCCCGGAAAAAACGGATGGTGCTGATCCTGGATTACGCGGAGACCATTATCCCCGGGGGAGATATGATCCGCCTCTCCGAAGAAGACCGGTATTGCCTGGTGACCCTGAACCGCTGGTCCCATGACCCCATATTCACCCGGGGGGATGTTTCGATCATCCTCCTCACGGAAAACCTGGCGGATCTGTCCCAGCGCCTGGTGGGCTCCCCCTCCACGGTGAAGGTGAGTATTCCCCTGCCCGACCGGGAGGTGCGGGGGAGTTTTCTTAATTTTATGGAAAAAAAAGGCTATTTTCTGCCGGACCGGAGCATAACCGTTGAAGGGGTGGCGGCCATCACCAGCGGTCTTAACCTCCTCAACCTCAACCGGCTGGTCATGGAGAGTTACTCCGAAGATGTACCACTGTCCCTGGAATACCTGCGGTTAAAGAAAAAGGAGATCATCGAAAACGAGGCGGCGGGGCTGCTGGAATTTATGGAGACCACCCATGATCTTTCCTATGTGTCCGGGCATGAGTTTGTTAAAAAGCGGTTTAAAAACGCCGCCCGGGCGATAAAACTGGGAAGGCTGGACGTACTCCCCATGGGCTACCTTATTGCCGGGCCGATTGGGACCGGAAAGAGCTTTATGGTCAGCGCCTTTGCCGGCGAAATCGGGATCCCCATGGTCAAATTCCGCAATTTCCGGTCCAAGTGGCAGGGGGTTACCGAATCGAATCTGGAAAAGGTCCTCAATATCCTTACCTCCATGGCCCCCGTGGCGGTGATGATCGACGAGGCCGACGCTTTTCTGGGGGACCGGGACCAGGAGGGGGATTCGGGGACCAGCAACCGGGTGTTCGCCCAGATCGCCAGCTTTATGGGGAATACCGAATACCGGGGCAGGATCATCTGGTTCCTCATTACCTGCCGTCCCGACCTTATCCCCATAGACCTCAAACGCCAGGGCCGGGCCGAGGAACACCTGGCCCTGTTCTACCCCGATACCGACGCCGATCGGGAAGCCCTATTCGACGTACTGGTGCGTAAACTGGACCTTTCCATCCGTAAATTCCCCGTCTCCGAGGTGCTAAAAAGATTCCGCCACGAATTTTCCGGGGCCGACCTGGAGGCGGTACTGATCCGGGCAAAGCTCCGGGCCGCCATGTCGGATCGTACCTTTGTAAGCCGGGAAGACATGGAAGAAGCCCTGGCGGACTTTATTCCCCCGGCCTATCCCCACGAAATAGAACTCCAGAACCTGGTGGCCGTCCTGGAGTGTACCTCCAAGGAGATGGTGCCCCGGCGCTACCGGAACCCCGACCGTACCAAACTGGTGCAGGAGATCCAGGAACTCAAATCCCTCCTGGGGGAGCGGTAAGGGGTTACCGGCCTGGGGGTCCTGCCGGTTCTTCCTTTTTGGCGAAGATTAACTTACTGCATCAAACCCAGTAATTTAGACTAAGGTGGCATATTCGATGAAGTTGTCTTTCAAAAAAGTGGGATTTACCCTTTCCTTTACTGAAAAAGTAAGCTTTACCCTGCCCCCGGTATTTGTCCTACGGAGTGTTATCGGCAGCCAGCTTCGCCGGCTTTGTTGTGTGTCCCACAATAGTACCTGTAACGAATGTATGTTCAGTCAGTCCTGCGCCTATGGATTTGCCTTTGAATCTATTGTCCCTAAAAACAATCAGGTCCTTATGGGCCGGGATCGGATCTCGCATCCGATAATACTGGAAACTGAACAATTCAGCGATGTAACGGCGGATTCTCTCACTATTTATATGATTTTTCTTGGTGCGGCGCTTAAGTACCTTCCCTATTTTTATTATGCCTTGAAAAATAGCGGGAAATCGGGTGTACTAAAGGAACGGGTTTCCTTTACGATAGGTGATGTTCGGGACGGAAGCCGTTCTCTCCTGATAGATGAAGATACCCTGGATACCGGATTTGCGCCAGAGGTATGGGAATATGAACCGGAGGCATCCGCCGCAGCTATGCAGAAAAGTCTGATGGTACGGATCACGGCGCCTCTCCGGTTCAAGGTGGATGGCCGGTACACCGATAGGTTCAGCGCCGGTGATTTTGCCCTCTGTCTTCACCGGCGGGCACAGACCCTCTGTTCCCAGTACGGCGTTAATGATTTTCCCCGCAATGGGGGGGAGGGCGGATCAGGGGAATACCGGGTTTCGGAAGGATGGGATATAACCGAGCGCAGCCTGGTTTGGCGCGATTATACCCACTACTCAGCCCGGCAGAAACAGCCCCTGCGCTTGGGAGGGGTTACCGGAACCATGGTACTATCCGGGGAGTTCAGCCCCTACGAATACGCGCTGCTGCGGTTTGCGGAGATTTTTCACGCCGGCAAGAATACCAACTTTGGCTTGGGGAAGATCGATATTTGGGAAAAAGGGTGAAGGAGGCATGGTGGATAAACACGCAAGCTATAACGAAACAATTCTTGGGGCATGGCTGCATGCTGCCGGCCCGTTTCTCCGCGCCGGATTCTTAGATTCCGTCAAAGACTGTTTCCCCCAGGATATACGGCAGGAGGAAGTTATCCGGCTGGTTTCCCATGGCTGCAATCCTTCTGAAGATGACGAGGGGATTATCGGTCAGGCAGGACATTTGAGCCGCGGCGCGGCAGCCGGTGAAACCGCCGGAGAACAGGGTGAAAAGACCGGGACCCCGGTAAAACCGCTGGTCCATCTGCTCTCCACGGTCAGCATGGACGGCCGGAAAAGCAGTCCTGCCTACTGCCGGCTCCTGCCCCTTGCAGGGGATGAGATCCTCCCCTCGCTTGAGAAGGCCCTGGATCCGGGGAAGTACCGGGATCTGATTGAAAAATTCGAGAAGGATTTTCACGCCCTCAAGGATAAGCCCTATGGGGAATTTATGTCCGCCCTGGATACCCTCTTTGAACACTACTTTTGGTGTATCCCTTTTGACCAGAAAAATGAAACCGATGTAAGCCTCTATCAGTATGCGAGAATTTTCACGGCCCTTGCCGGGGCGCTCTACCGCTGCCATGAAGCGGCGCAGACCGAAACGGTTGCGGCCCCTGCCGGGGAAAACAAGCAACGGTTCTTGTTTATCAACGGCGATATATCGGGGATTCAGAAATATATCTTTGATCTCAACGACGCAAAACAAAACGCCAAACTGCTGCGGGCCCGCAGTTTTCAGCTCTGGGCTTTAAGCGAGATCATCGCGGAATACCTTGCCCGGCAGTTCGGTGGAGGCCGGGAGAGCATCATCACCTCTGCGGGGGGCAAGTTTCTCCTTTTGGTTGCCCATACCCCGGAAAACGCCGGTAAGATTCCCCGGTTAAGGCTGGAACTGGAACAGTACTTTATCAATGAATTTGCCGGCAAACTGTCATTTATTCTGTCCGAGGGTGTTCCCGCCGGAGACGGGGATTTTGAGGGGGGAAAGGTTCAGGACCTGCTCAATCGCATAGGAACCTGCGCCGAGGAAGCGAAACAGCGTAAAATGCAGGCCTATCTGGACGCCGTGGGGCCGGTACTGGAAGCCCATTATGAAAGCCTGCAAGAGAACGGGGAATGCGCCTGCTGCGCTTTTTTGCCCGGAATACTGCCCTACGGCGATAGCGGCGGTGACAAGAAACTATGCCGTAATTGTTCGGATTTAATCCGCATCGGCGGTAAGCTGCTGCATACCAATAAAATTATCCTAAAAACCGAACAACTGCTTCCCTTTGGTGAAATGGCGGAGATCCGGCAAAAAAACGAGCCTTCCTTTGGGTATACCATAAACGAGTATAACCCGGGTAGTCCGGTCATGTTCCTGCCCTATATTGCACCCTGGGCGGATGAAAAGCGGGGCATCCTTAAGACCTTTGAAGATATCGCGGAGGCTTCCACGGGAAACAAAAAAATCGCCATGTTTAAAGCGGACATTGATAACCTAGGGCTGGTCTTTTCTTCTTCCCTGGGCAGCAGGGTGTCCCTCGCCCGGTATGCGGAGCTGAGCCGGTATCTGCATTATTTCTTTTCAGCGTACTATAGCCATTTTATACGCAGCCATGAAGCATACCGGCAGAATATTTACACCGTATTTTCCGGGGGCGATGATCTCTGCGTAGTGGGCCCCTGGGATACGGTTATGCACTTCGCTGTGGATTTTAGAAAAGAACTGGCGCGGTTTACCAACAATAACCCGTCATTAACCCTGTCGGGAGGAATCAGCCTGACCAGTCCGACTCTTCCGGTGCGGGATATCGCGGAGAACGCCGAAGAAGCCCTGGAGGAGTCAAAGCAGCACAGAGATCCGGGAAATATTCGTTTGGTAAAAAACAGCATCACCGTATTCGATACCACCGTAAGCTGGGAAGATTACGAAAAGGCCCTTAACGACGGCAAAAAATTATACGATTATATCCAGGAGCATAAAACGGACGGTAAAAAAGGATTATCCTCCGGGGTCGTTTACCGGCTGCTGGATTTTGCCGACCGGGCCGTGAAGGTTCAAAAGGGAGATCTGCGGAATTTTCAGGATGCACGGAACCGCTTATGGATCAGTAATTTCAGGTATATGATCGCAAGAAATATAGCCGATACCACGGTACGGGATTGGTTTTCCGGTTTTGGAACAACGGAGAATATTATCAAATCCCGTATCGCGGTAAGTTACGGGTTATACGCGAATCGAAAAGAATCAGAGAGCCCTTAGGGGGTAAAGAGGAGGGAGTATGGACTACGGAAATCAGGATAATCGTGATAACCGGGGACAGCACGGCCGTCATGAAGCGCCGCTTGCACCGAAGCCGGTTACTATTGACGGCTTTTATACGGCGGATAAAAAGATCAAGCCGGATCTGTTTGACAAAACAGCGCGGGAGATTGGGGAGAGCTTTTACTTTTATATCAAGGATTTCAAGATAGGCGTCAGCATTACCCAACTGCGGCGCCTCTTTGACGAGGTAAAACGGTATGATCAGATCCTTGAGGTCTCACCGGATCAGTGGGAGGCCCAGCTTCCGTACATCAGGATGATAAAATCAAAGGTCAGCTATACGGTTGCGAAGGCGATCAAACAAAAATTATCGGATAAGGAGACGCCGGAAAAAAAGGTCTATAAAAACCTTGCATCCTTTATAATCCAGGGCATTGATCTGGTCAAGGAGTTGAAGGATTACCATGTGTTTGTTTCCTTGTTTGAAGCCGTCTATGGGTTTTACTATGAAAAAGCTCCGAAGAGTAGAGATTAAGGGAGAAGGGGGATACATACGATGCAACAGATTGGACTAAAAAAACTAAGCGGACAGATCGTGGTTAAAACCGGGCTGCACATCGGCGCGGGGAATGACAAGATCGAAATCGGCGGCATGGATAATCCGATAATCAGGAATCCCTTGACCCGGGAGCCCTATATCCCCGGTTCTTCCCTCAAGGGAAAGATGAGATCCCTCCTGGAATGGCATTTGGGGAAAGTACAGGACAACAAGGGGAAGCCCTGCAACTGTGGTAAGGCGGACTGCCCAATATGCAGGGTATTCGGCAGCGCCAATAACAGCAAGGACAGCGATGAGAGCAAGGAAAGCAAGGAGAAGCATCAAACGGGGCCGACCCGTCTCATCGTCCGGGACGCCTTTCTTTCCGCAGAGGACAAGAAAAAAATGGATGACGGGAAGGCGATTGTCGAAGAAAAATACGAAAATAGCATTAACCGAATTACCGCCTGGGCGAATCCCCGGCCCATAGAACGGGTTGTCCCGGGGGTAAAATTTGATTTTGAACTGGTCTACCGGATCATCAATACCAACGACGATGGTAAGACCGATACTACCAACTTTGACACGGTAGTCTTAAAGGCCCTCAAGCTGCTGAAAAACGATTATCTGGGCGGCGGCGGGACTCGGGGAAACGGACGGATTGATTTTATCAATGTAAAAGATGAAACCGGCACGGCGATAGAACTGTAGGCGGCGGCAGGATGACTTTATACCGGATAACCCTTACCTTATGTTCTCCCCTGGTAACACCCCTCAAGGGGGATACCATTTGGGGGCATATGGTCTGGGGTATAGCGAACCACGAAGGGGATGAAAAGGCCGCGGAATTCCTTGCCTTGGAGGGGGGCGATACCCCGGCCCTGGTGGTTTCCAGCGCCTTTCCGGAGGCCGCGCTCTGTAAACCTATCCCTGAACCGGAGGAGCGGAGCA
The DNA here is from genome assembly GCF_046533115.1 of Treponema sp. TIM-1. Classification (NCBI taxonomy): domain Bacteria; kingdom Pseudomonadati; phylum Spirochaetota; class Spirochaetia; order Treponematales; family Treponemataceae; genus Treponema; species Treponema sp. TIM-1. Next base: position 9,309 of record NZ_JAJQRC010000043.1, on the reverse strand, counting down.
AAACGCCCCTGGATGCGGATACCTACGCCAAGATCAAGCACCGCAAAAAAATCAAATACTGCGCCGCCTCGGAATATGTGGAGGGGATCCCTGAAACAAGGCGGGAGGATGACCATCCCCTTACCGCGGTTCAGATACTGCATAATACCATTGACCGGGAAAGCAACACGGTGCTTGCGGGGGGCCTATATTCGGTTCGGGAAATGTGGAGCAAGATTCCAAACTGGGACATCTATATCCTTTCTTCCTTCAGCGCCGAGCGGGTACAAGAACTGTGTGAATGGGCCTTTGAGCATGGATACGGCGCGGATGCCTCCATAGGGAAGGGTAAGATCACGATAAAAACAGCGCCCCAGGCGGTACGGGCAAAGAAAAACGGCAATACCTACATGGCCCTTGGCCCCTTTGTAAAGGACAGCGGAACGGGCATTACCGCGCTACGGGGGGATATTTTTATCCGCGCCGGCAAACTCGGCGGCGCCTTTGCCGCCAACAAATCTCCCTACAAGAAAACCGTGGTCCTCTATGACGAAGGGGCGGTCTTTACCGCGGAAAAGCCGCTGCAATTCGCGGGTAAGATGCTGCCTGCTATGCACCGGGATTCCCGCATTTGCCAATCCGCCTTTGCCCCGGTGGTACCGATTTCCTGAAAAAGAGAAGGAGCAGCTATGGCAAAGAAAACCTATACCCTCACCATCAGACCCCTCACGGGTATCCATATCGGTACCGGTGAGGAACTGACTCCCCTGGATTACAAATTGACCAAATCATCCTCAAAGACCGCGGCCGGGACTATTGTTAAAACCATGTATTGGAAATATTCCAGCGATAAGATTCTGCGCCGGCTTATTGCCGAAAAAAAGGATCTCAGCGCCTTTGAACGGGCCGGTGTTAACGGAAACATGGGAGAGTTGCAGTCATTTTTTCAGGCGAACTGTACCCTTGATGACCTTGATTATCTCTGCGATATAACCAAAGAATTTGAACAGGTTTACAACTATAACCGTGCGAAAGACCCTTACGATAACGCGGCGCGGGTTTTGTCCATGTACCGGCCCGAAGGTTCCACGCGTCCGGTCATTCCCGGAAGTTCGCTTAAAGGCTCCATACGGACGGCGGTATTAAATAGCCGGCTGGAGGATCTGGAGAACGCTGCGTATGAGGCATTGTTACGGGAATCAAACGAGTCTAAGGTGCAAAAGAAGGTGCTGGACTATGATGACGCAAAAAACGATCCCTTCCGCTGTATTTCGATCAGGGATTCTGCGTTTTCCGCGAAAGATACCCAGTTGGTGGGGCTTCTTAAAAACATTTCCGGTAACAAAACCAAGGATACTCTTTTCTCCCTTGACAAGCTGCAAATTCAGGCGGAGGTTATCCGGGGGGAACTGCTGGAGGGCGCCGCTTCCGCGGAGACTTCTATCACCATTGATACGGATTTACAGGCAGTTTCCTTTCCCGGTAAATATGGACAGTCCCCCTCCCGGATCACAAAATTATCCATGGAAAACATCGTTGAATCCTGTAATTATTTTTATTGGGATGAATTCAAAAGCGAGTATGAAAAATTCTATAAAAATGTTGTTGACGGAACTACCGGCATCATCGAAGAACTAAAAAAGAAACTGGAAACCGCATTAAAAGAAAAGGACCGGTTTATTATCCGCCTGGGACGTTGGAGCCAGGTGGAATTCGTAACCTTGAACGAGAATTTCAGAAAACCGGAAATCAGAAGAAGGGAGAGAGACCTGGGCTCGGGAAACACCAGAACCGTATTCAGCTATAACGGGCAGTTTGTCCCCATAGGCTGGTGTATTATGACCATAAAGGAGACTGTATGAGTAACTATACGCTTATTTCATTTGTCGGTACCGGACAGTACAACAAAAAAGGGGAATCCGAAGGCTACAAAACGATCAAATACCAATTCCCCAACGGAACGATCTATGAAACCAGTTTATTTCTTGAGGCCCTGCTCCAGGCGGAATACAAGCCGGTAAAGAAAATAATTCTTATCGGGACCCAAACCTCAAATTGGGATGTCCTGCTTGCGGATATGCAATCCAATCCAGGGGGCGAACCCGGGGACTATACGGACCTATGGGAGCGGCTCGTGAAGGAATGTGAAGCGGATACCACCGCAGGTATTACCCCGGAATCCCGGGAGCGTCTGGAAAAAGCCCTGACAAAAAAAACCGGCGTTCCTGTGGTTATAAAATACCATACCCCGGAAATCAGCGCCGCCACCATACCGGAAATCTTTCCGGTCTATAGTTCCCTGGTAAAAGAACTTGCGGAGGATACGGACATACTCCTGGATATTACCCACGGCTTCAGGTCCATGCCGCTGCTGGTGTATCAGGCCCTGCAATTCGGCCTGGCCGGGGATTCCCAGCGGAAGGTTGAACTTATCTATGGTGAGATCCGCCAAGACGCGGCCTCCCCTGCCCCTGCCCGGGATCTATCGGAGTACTGGAGGCTTTCCGATATAAGCGCGGCGAAAAATCTGTTTTTCCGTAAATTCGACGGCAGGCGGCTTGCGGCGTTTCTGCATGATGCCTGGGATGAAGGGGAGAATTTAATTATCCGTTTCAGTACGATTGTTGAATGTAACCTTTCGCTGGATATGTGGCGGTGGATACAGGATGCCAAGCGTGCGCTTTCCCGTCCGCATAAGGGGACAGAACCTGATTGGATTCTTGAACTGCAGGATTTTTTGAGGAAAGAGATAATCAAAAAAACAGATCATCCGTTGACCAGCGATATCCTGCGCGCCTTCTCCCGGCTGCTGGAAGAACATAATCTGAGAACCCAGGCCATCATCACCCTGCAGGCAGCCCTGGAAACCAGAACCGTCGAATACTACGGCTCGGTTGATGAAATTGGGAATTATAACGCATGGGACACTACTTACAAAAATAAATACCGAACAAAACGAGATGCGCTCTCTCAAAATGGTCCCCTTTGTACCCTTGAATGGGTGCGAAACAGTATAGCCCACGGAGGATACAAAGATAACCGAGGCAAGGCCTTTACCTCCCAGGAAGTATGGACTGCCCTAAAAAATTGTAAAAATGCCGTACATGAATATTTTGAGCAGGTAAACCCGGATAAAAAAAACGCTGATAAGCCTCCTGCCGCCGGAGGAGCAGGAGGCTAGCCATGGCCAAGGCCTTTTGTCTGTTGAATCACGCCTTGACGGAACGGCAAAAGGCGGAACTGTTCGCTGATTTTGCCTGTGAGGAACTTATCTATCCGCCGGAAGCAGTCTCACGGGCATGGAGCAGTGTTTCTACGATAAAAGAATTGACCTACCTTCAGTTAAAGCCCTTTTCGGATTGGCTTGCCGGGGCGGCTGCCGGCGATGTGGCGGTACTCCAGGGAGAGGCCGGTTCCAACTTTGCCCTGGTAGATTTTGCCCTGCAAAAAGGTCTTGTTCCGGTTCATGCGGTAACCCAACGGATAGCCCTTGAAAGCCGGAAAGGGGAAAAGGTCCGGCGGCGCTACGAGTTTGAGCATATCTGTTTCAGGAGGTATCAGTATTTCAAGGATTATTGCTAGGGATCATCCCCTTTGCGAAGAGGACTTTCGGAAAATAGGAAAATATGGTAAAAAAAGATATACCTAGTACCTTGTAACATCTAAAACTGTGCTAGAGAAAATGACCACAAAGGCGAAGAAGGCGCAGAAGGAAGTCGAAAATGGAAAAAAATGAAGTAATTCCGTCCTTTTGTGCCTATTTGCCTTTGGGTGATTTTCTTATGGGGTCAGTCACCGTGGGAATATTAAGAATGACGAGGAAAAAAAGAAGAGTAGGGGGGCTTCCTCATGCTTTCTTAATTCTTCATCCTTCCTTCTTCGCCTTATTCGCCTTCGTGGTTAAATTCCATTAGTTCGTATTTGCCACTTTTAGATATTACCGTCTACTAGCTTAAAGGGGCATTTGAAGTAGGACGGTGCGCTGCGTCAAGTTCCCAGTTCGACAAAAACCGCCCAATCCGGGGGAGGTTCGCGAATTTTTTAATTCCTTATAATACAAGGAATTATGATAAAACAGGAGGATTTATTGGCGTATAAACAGAAAAAATCTGAGACCTTGATGGAGGTTCGCGAATTCTGCCTTGTAATTATCTATAATACAAGGAATTACAAAGGGGACGGTTTGAAAATTTGACCTGATTTGAAGGGATTGCGACGTAAGACATCACTTAACCAAGCAGCCATTCAAGTTTGAAAATTTGACCTGATTTGAAGGGATTGCGACTCGGGGTTGTAAGTACCGTCCGAAAACTTATAGGTTTGAAAATTTGACCTGATTTGAAGGGATTGCGACCTCTCCTTTGCCATTTTCGGCATTTTGATACCTTGTTTGAAAATTTGACCTGATTTGAAGGGATTGCGACTCGACGTTGGGTTTTACCGAGGAGGACGTGCAGGCGTTTGAAAATTTGACCTGATTTGAAGGGATTGCGACTCATATATATTGATCCTAGTGATCAAGTTTATTTTTCAAGTTTGAAAATTTGACCTGATTTGAAGGGATTGCGACTTTATAGATTGATACCCTTAGTTCTGTTCCCTTGGGTTTGAAAATTTGACCTGATTTGAAGGGATTGCGACCGATATTGATCCGTCGTGGTATTCTATTATCGCGTTTGAAAATTTGACCTGATTTGAAGGGATTGCGACCTCAGCGATATACCGCGCGCCGATTGTTTTGCCGGGTTTGAAAATTTGACCTGATTTGAAGGGATTGCGACCCGACCGTTACCGCGACGGTTATAGTGTCTTCCCGTTTGAAAATTTGACCTGATTTGAAGGGATTGCGACTAACCATTGTCCTCCAGCCACTGGCGCGCGAACGTTTGAAAATTTGACCTGATTTGAAGGGATTGCGACTGCATCCAGCCGATACAACCATTTACACAAGTTAGGTTTGAAAATTTGACCTGATTTGAAGGGATTGCGACGGGACGTTTGACAATCATATCGGGCAGTCACCCGGTTTGAAAATTTGACCTGATTTGAAGGGATTGCGACTTTTTGCTTCTACTCCCATGAATCTAACCCCTTTAGTTTGAAAATTTGACCTGATTTGAAGGGATTGCGACTCTCCCATTCCGCAAGCATAGCGTCGGCACACTTCGTTTGAAAATTTGACCTGATTTGAAGGGATTGCGACAATGGATCACTAGTGGATATACGGGGTATTGGAGTTTGAAAATTTGACCTGATTTGAAGGGATTGCGACTCAAACCAGGCGTCAATCTGTTCGTTGGTGAAGTTTGAAAATTTGACCTGATTTGAAGGGATTGCGACGTTTGTTTGCCGGTACCGCCGACCGACTCAACAAGTTTGAAAATTTGACCTGATTTGAAGGGATTGCGACCGATGGTCCTCGTTGTAACCTTTTATCGTTATCATAAGTTTGAAAATTTGACCTGATTTGAAGGGATTGCGACTTTACGGTGTCGTTGCCCCGCGTTCTGATAACCTGGTTTGAAAATTTGACCTGATTTGAAGGGATTACGACTTGTAAATGAAGGGGATGACAAATTGATTGGGGGTTTGAAAATTTGACCTGATTTGAAGGGATTGCGACACTTTTGCGAACGCCAACTGTTCCTTCAGATACTCCATGGTTGAAAATTTGACCTGATTTGAAGGGATTGCGACTAATGGATTTCTTGCAGGGACCCAGCCTTATAGACCGTTTGAAAATTTGACCTGATTTGAAGGGATTGCGACGTAAGTTTTTTAATTTTTACGTCCGTAACCCCATGTTTGAAAATTTGACCTGATTTGAAGGGATTGCGACTTTTCTGCCTTAGTCATAGTATTCTCCTAGTACGCGTTTGAAAACTTGACCTGATTTGAAGGGATTGTGACACATTACAGAAATTGTTAGTGTTGCCAGAGTACGGGTTTGAAATTTTGACCTGTCTTGAAGGGATTGCGACAGGGCCGATACCAAACCAATACGTTGATCCAGGTATTTGAAAACTTGACCTGATTTGAAGGGATTGCGACGTGGACTTCACTTCCTCATTCCTTAACTTGGTCTTGTTTGAAAATTTGACCTGATTTGAAGGGATTGCGACGCGGGCTTCCGTTACTCGGTCAGTCCTATAATATAATGTTTGAAAATTTGACCTGATTTAAAGGGATTGCGACACTTTTGCGAACGCCAACTGTTCCTTCAGATACTCCATGGTTGAAAATTTGACCTGTCTTGAAGGGATTACGACCTGCAAAAAGCGGGAAAAACTGTCGTTAATGGGGTGATACCTTGATTGGATTAAAAATACGGATATTAAAACCAGACTTTCGAATAATCACGAACCTTCACAAAATCTTCATTTGAAAGTTATGCCTTTGTTCAGATAGTTTGATGGTTTATGGCTAAATTCCTTTAGATGTACCGGATTGTTTATGACAATAAGGGCATAAATACCCTTATTAAACCAAAAATATTGATATATAACCCAAAATACCACCAAGACCAAAACCCTTCATTTGAAAGTACCGTTTTTGTTCGTGCCGTTCGTGTTGGTTCGTGGTTAAACCTCTTCTAAAGTTTACACGGTACTACTACCGGTTGAGTTCCGCCAATTCCCCGTACACAAGGCCGGTGAGTTCCTCCGTGGCCCGGCCCAGTTCTATCAGGCGGTTTTCCTTTTGGGCGCGGTGTTTGACCTCCACCATGGGGGGGCTCAGGTTCAGGTTCTTGTCCCCCAGCACCACCCGGAAGGGGATGCCCATGAGGTCCGCGTCGTTGAATTTGACCCCGGGCCGCTCGTTCCGGTCGTCCAACAGCACCTCGATCCCGTGGTTTTCCAGGGCAGCAGCAAGGCCGTCCGCCGCGGTTTTCACGGCCCCGTCGTATTTGATGGGGATAATGATCGCCTGATAGGGGGCCACGGTCATGGGCCAGATGATCCCTGCCTCGTCGTGGTGTTCCTCGATCACGCTGGCCAGGGTCCGGTCCAGGCCGATGCCGTAACAGCCCATGGTGGGGATCCGGGTTTTGCCGGCCTCGTCCAGGTAGCTTACCTGCATGGAGCGGGTGTACTTATACCCCAGTTTGAAGATGTGCCCCAGCTCGTTCCCCTTTTTTTCGTAGAGTTCCCCCCCGCAGAGGGAACAGCGGTCCCCGGCCTTGACGGTGCGGATATCCGTGACCAGCCACGGGACAAAGTCCCTGCCGTAGGCAACGTGCGTATAGTGGAGGTCCCGGGCCAGGGCGCCGGTAACCGCGTCATTCATGGCGGTTACGGAAAGATCAGCGATGATGGGGATCCCTTCCAGACCCACAGGGCCGGCAAAACCCACCGGCGCCCCGGTCAGGCGCACCACATCGGTGTCCGCCGCCAGGGTCACTTCCGAGGCCTTGAGGACCGCGGCGAGTTTTATTTCGTTAACCTCCAAATCCCCCCGGATGAGGACCGCGAAAAAAGTCTCGCCGTAACTGAGCTCCCCGGAAGGCCGTTTTTCGCCCCGGTGATTCCCCGGCGCGGAGGACAGATCCAGTTCCACATTTACCGCCCGGTAGATCAGGGTTTTGATGAACCTTTTGGCATCGGTTTTGAGGAAACCGCAGAGTTCTTCGATGGTTTTTACTTCGGGGGTGTCGATTTTTTCAATGGCCGCCGTGGAAGCCGCGGCGGTCCGGGCGGCTTCCGGGGAAATCCCCTCCCCCCCGGCCCAGTCGGGTTTACAGGCAGCTTTTTCCACATTGGCCGCGTAATCGCAGGCCCGGCAGAGCAGCAGCGTATTGTCCCCGATCTCGCTTTCCACCATAAATTCCTCGGAACCGCTCCCCCCCATGGCCCCCGAGTCCGCCCGTACCGGGATCACCGTAAGGCCGCAGCGTTTAAAGATCCGCCGGTAGGCCCGGCCCATGGCCTGATAGGTTTCGTCCAGGCTGTCTTCATCGGTATGGAAAGAATAGGCATCCTTCATCACAAATTCCCGGCCCCGCATTACCCCGTAGCGGGGCCGGATCTCGTCCCGGTATTTGGTATTGATCTGGTAGAGGCTTAGGGGAAGCTGGCGGTAACTGGAAAGTTCGTCCCGGACCAGGGCGGTAAAGGCCTCTTCCGCCGTGGGGGACACCACAAAATCCGTGCCCAGCCGGTTTTTTACCCGGAGCAGCGCCTCCCCCATGGTCTCCCAGCGGCCCGATTCCTTCCACAAATCACCGGGAACCACCACCGTGGGCTTAATCTCCAAGGAGCCGATGGCATCCATCTCCTCCCGGATGATCCGTTCCACCTTGCGGAAGGAGCGGAGCCCCAGGGGCAGGTAGGCAAAAAGGCCGTTGGAGAGTTTCCGGAGCATCCCCGAACGGAACATCAGCCGGTGGCTTGCGATAAGGGCATCCCCGGGAACCTCCCGCAGGGTGGGAATAAAGGTTTGACTCAGCTTCATAGAAGGTCCTTATAAAGGGATAATCATCAAAAAATACCGCAGAACCGGCGGAGTTTTTTCAGCATACCCGGGGGAATGGTTTTTTTCAAGTAGACCCGGAATCAGGACAGTAATTCTCCGTTTAAAATAACCACGAACCACTCGAACAGACACGAACAACCACGATTTTTTGCTTCAATATTCCGGAATTTATACCTGAATTCTCTCCTCTGTTCGTGAGGTTTGTGTGGTTCGTGGTTATCTGTCCTTTGTTGAAAATGAGAATTGCCGGAAATTTATGGTACCGTGGATTCTTTGTATGAAGAGGCCTTCCGTATCGCCGTATCCATTACAATTTTGCTATGTCTTCGACGGAAAGCCCGGTTCCCTGGGCTATTTGATCAATCGGTATACCAATTTTCTTAAGATTCCGGGCTACTTCTATAGCTTTTTTCTGTATGCCTTCCTGTATACCTTCTCGCTTGCCTTCCCGGATACCTTCTCGCTTGCCTTTCTGTATGCCTTCCTCCCTGGCATGGTTGAGCCCACTGGTCCAGTCTGACATGGCCATCTCCCGCATTTGGTAGGCATGCAGGGCTTCCTTGTCGTTCGAGACATAGGACATCTTTTCCTCGGCCTTCTGTATTGCCGTATCCATGTTGATTACCTCCTCCACAAGTTTTTGCGGGCTGTCCTTGTCAAACCAAGTCAGCCACCGATGCAACGGGTCGTTCCGGATGTCCTTTTCCCCGAGCCGCCGGAACTTTACCATGTCGATAAAGTGGATTTCCAGGGCATCGGTCAAAAGCACTTCCCGATAGGTATCTTCCCAGATATGAAAACTCGTGTGAAATGCCGGGACCTGGGGCAGAAACTCGTAATTTACGATATTTATCGCTA
>NZ_JAJQRC010000042.1:0-26236 GCF_046533115.1 Treponema sp. TIM-1 | reverse complement strand
GCGACGGCGTCATCGGTGGCACCGTCAGCAAGGCCCAGGCCGCCAAGAACCTGGCCGCCGCACTAGGCGGCGGCGCCCTGGCGGTTGGCGACGAGGTCCAAATTCCCGCCTCCGGCACTCCCGTGACCGTTAGTTCCTCCGTCACCGTTCCCGCCGGCGCAACCATTAAGGTGCAGTCCGGTGCAACCCTTATACTGGCGGAAGACTTTACCGTATCGACCGGTGCAACTATTACTAACGAGGCCGGGGGAACCATTGTGGTGGAAGAAGATTTTACCGTGCAGGCCGGTGCAACTATTAATAATGCCGCTACGGGAACTGTTACGGTGGAGGGTACCTACACCCTGCTCCCCGGCGTCACCGGCACAAACAACGGCACGGTTACCATTGCGGATGGCGCCACTGTTCAGGCTGGGGCAGGCGTCCGTATTGGCGGAAACGGGACAAACACCGTTAGCGCCGGCGGTACAGTAATCGTTGATGGTGATACCGCCCATCCCTTTGTCGGTACAACCAATGCAGCCCTGTTTCGGCTTACCAGCGGGAGTTTTACGTATAACAACACCGAACTTATCCTGGCCGGTGTAGCAACCCTTAATAACGTAAACCCATCAGGTGATGATATGTATTTTAAGAAAGGGGCCAGCGGCACCCAATCGCTGACGATTAACAAGGATGCCGAGTTAATTGTCGCGACAGGCGCTGCTATTCTTTTGGGGGGCTGCGATATTGCTGCTAATGCTCCGTTAACGGGCGATCTCACATCCCTTGGTACTAATCCTCCCAAGCTTACTCTTACCGATAATAATACCTCGGGTTTCTCTGAGGGCAGTACCTATCTATATTTCTTTAAGAACGACGGTAGCACCGCGGTAACAGGATCGGGACTTACACCTGGACAGACAAAACCCATAGCATCGGGCACCTATACCTGGATCCAAAATCCTGACGGTGGTAGTAGTGGTGACTACGGCTGGCAGGCAGATTAACTTTCCTCCCGCACGAGTAACTAACACCAAAAACCCGGCCTGCCCGGGTTTTAACGAGACCAACCCCCTCCCGTCCATCGGACGGGAGGGACCTTCTCTACCCGGTAACCGGCCTTTAACCCCTTACCGGCTAAGGCCCCCTCCGCCCAATACAGCTGGCGGCCTCTTACCCCCCAACAACCGGCAGTTTAGCCCCTTGCCGGCGAAGCCCGGCGGGGAATTACGCCCCGCTCGCGACTCTGGAATTCCCCGCGGTAACAGACCGGTCACGGGCTGCGGACGCGGACTCTACAGGTAAGCGAGTGGGGCGTAATTCCCCGCCGGGCTTAGTCCAAGCCGCTAAACTCCCTCGTGAGCATCATTGACAAAATCAACCCCATAGCATATAGTCCCCCATAGGGCCTAATTTCGCCCTTTTCACTCATTTCTCTGGAATTTTATACCAAGATACTTGTTTCTGATTTTATTTCCCTATACGATGAGTAACATAACATAAGAGGAGTGGCAGATGTTGAAAAACACTTTCAAATGGCTTTGGCTTTTATTTTTTTGCTTTGCCGTGGGGACCGTATATGCCATAGATACCCTGGACGAAGCTATTGAAAGAGAATCCGCATACATAATTGACCGGGCTCCGAATAATTCCGTATTGGCCGTTGTTAATATAAAATCTGACAGCATTTCTTTATCGGACTATGTTATGGAACGGATCCCCGATTATGTAGTCCGCAATAAAAAAAATATTACCTTTGTGGATCGTAGTAAACTCGATTTAATTCAACAAGAAATAAAATTTCAATATTCCGGAGAAGTAAGTGATGAGACCATGGTGTCAATCGGAAGCAAAATTGGCGCTCAAATTATTGTTGCCGGTGCAATAAGCGAGGATGGGGAGACGTATAATTTCAGCATTAAATTACTTGATGTCAAAACTGCGATAATTTTAGGGTCAAGCAGTACAAAAATAGTGCACGACAATGCGATGGAATACTATTGGCCGGGTTCAAAAGTAGCAGAGTACGCTAAACAAAAAGAATTGGAAGCACAAGCAAAAAGAGATTCAACGGCCAGAAAGGTTAAGACCGCATTGGGTATTTTTCCCAATGGCTTTTATTTAGGATATCTGGGATCTTTGAATTCACCTATCGGTATTTCATTAGGTTGGTTAAATACGACCACTGCATTTTTTATCGACAATGAGTTTGGCGCCCCCAGTTTTAGCGGCCATGAACGTTCCTCAAGCCTCACGTATGATGGAAACACCGTAACTGCTAACAATACTAACAAATATATAGATGAGCATGAAAATACCGCTTTTAGTTGGGATTGCATTCTTGGTTTTAATATTAATATAGTCGAATCCTTATTGTGGGCTGATGCCGGGCTTGGTTTTGAATATCGAAGGAAGTATAAATTATTTTCCGAAAACAATTCATCATCCGGCTCTGAAAAAATATGGGTAGAAAACGGCGATAAAAAAGATAAATTAAAATTTGCAATATCCGCCGGTCTCTATCTAAAGCTGTGGTATCTCTATGTTCAGGCAAAATACAAATATGTTGTTGGCGATGAAATTGACCATAGCTCGTACGGTTTAAATAATCTTAGTTTGGGCTTAGGATACGTTTGGCGGCAAGACTAAGCACACGTTTTAAGCGTGGTACTGTACATAATAGCGCCCTGTAGACACTAAAAAAACGCACATGTGCAATATTGTATAAATAATGTACCGGGAGACTATTCTGATAAATATAAATGCCAATCTTCCCAGAAAATATTTTATTGATAATATACGGTCACTTATGGTGTTGCTGGTAGTTGTATATCATGTTTTTTATTTGTTTAACAGCGTAGGCGTCCCAAAGAACATAGGCGACACCGGCATTCCGGCTTTTGATGGTTTTTGCTATTTTATATACCCCTGGTTAATGACCATCATGTTTCTGGTGGCCGGTATAAGCGCAAGATATGCGCTGCAGTCCCGCAGCGAAAAGCAATTCGCAAAAGAACGGATCCAAAAATTACTTATACCGTTGGCCGGCGGGATGTTTTTACTGGCCTGGATAAACGGCTGGGTGGCGAATCAGTATGTTGATGTTTTTGAGGGAAACGATATACCGGCCTTTATGAAGTATCTCATATTATGTTTGGTGATTGGGCCCTTGTGGTTTAATCTGGAATTATTTTTTGTTTCAATGGTTTTAATCATTATCCGAAAAATTGATAGAAGAGACCGTTTGTGGACCCTGGCAGGTAAAACAAATGTTCTGGTGCTGCTTCTTCTTGCCCTGCCGCTTTGGGGTTCATCGTTTTTGCTCAACATTGTAATTACCTTCAGGAATGGAATATACCTGTTTGTTTTCTTGACAGGATATTACTTTTTTTCACAAGATAAAATAATTGGGATACTGACAAGATTCAGATTTCCTTTACTGGTGAGTTCTATAATCCTCGGTATCATCGAAGTTTATGTTTTTTATGGAAAAAGTTTTGTTGCGGACAATTATTTGCAGCATCCGCTGATAAACCTTTACGCATGGGTAATGATGATGGCACTATTGGGGTATTCACACCAATATTTAAATCAAACCAACAAGGCTATGGAATATATAAAGAGCCGGAGTTTCTTTTGGTATTTAACCCATTTTCCCATAATGTCGTTTGCGGCTTATATCATAATGTCAAAATTTAAATTCCCGATGATTTGTAACTATATTTTGTTATTGTTTTTTGGATTTGGCATAACCGTAATAGTTTGTGAAATGGTACGGTTAATACCGGTATTGCGCTTCTTATTATTTGGAATAAGGAACAAAAGCAGGGAAGCGTAAAAGGAGACGCCGCACATAACAGGACGGTATATGCTTGGTAGCTGCCTGCCCAGCAATTTAAAAGCCGGTAAGCGGATCGGACTGCGAAAAACCCCATTTGGCCTGCGGCCTTTGTAGTCGAATTCTCTTTCTTCCATAAATCAGGCATAAAAGTCTTGTCAAATTATTATGGTATATGATAGAATAACATATTGGGAATTCAAATAAAAGGCGGTTATATGAAATATAAATTATTCATATTTTTGTTCCTGGCGATTGCATTAAAGGTCTTTGGCAGTGGTTCCCAAGAAGATGAACAGTCAAATACTCCCGGCAACGCCGGGGGATTACCAATTTATTTAAGAAAAATTCAAAATGAGGTAAGCACTGGTATTCAGGAAATACTTAATCAAGGGGATTCATTAGCAATAGTAGCCATAAATAATACTACGGAGGATATAGAGAAAAATATAATTTTCAGTATTGAGACTGGTATCGCTAGAGCGGGTTATGTTAAATTAATTAGCAGAAGGCATATATCGGAAGCGATAAGTGAAATAGAACTTGGATTTTCAGGTTACATTGATGATGATTCTGCGGTTCGTATCGGACATTTTCTAGGAGTTACCTATATTATGGTTGGCGATATTACAAATAATATTCTTACTTTGCAAATACTAGAAGTTGAATCATTGCATATTGTATACTCAGAACGATTTGATGTATCCTTTTTTGAAGATTCTGCTAAATCAATTAACGATTCTACCGAGTCAACTGAAGATTCTGCTAAATCAAGGAGGTTTAGATTCTAATGAAACGACTGATAGTGTTTTTATTAATGCTTTTATTGGCTGCGGCCTGTTTTGCACAAAATGATTTTGGCTTGTTTTTTGATGGAGGGATTGGATATACGTCAGATGAGAACATAGGATTGGGATTTGTTAATTCTGCCAAGGGTTTTTATTTTGGCGTCGGTACTGGCATTGCAATTTCTCTTGATGGCATTATTGATAATGCTAACTTGGTCGGTGGAGTAAACATAGATTTTCTTGGAAAGCCGATGATGGAATTTGTGCGTGGACAAGAACATTATGATGTTGAAAACTTGTCAGATCAAGTTAGCTTACGAGTTATGCCATATATTGAAATATCAAAATCTGTTGTGAGTAATTTATACTTAGGTTTTGGCGTTGGTTATGGTTTTACCAATCTTTATTTTGGCATGCCGCCACAAATATATGATATTAATATTACTTCATATAACAGTTATAAAATGACAAATCATTCCATTACACCAGTCGGATTTGTTCGCTACTATTTAGGAAGTTTTTACTTCACATTAAACTATGAATGTGATATTGTACTAAATGGGAATATTACGAAGTTAAACGGAGATCCGTTTACTGGTGATGTTAATGGTGAAGACAATATTAAAGGAATACATCACCGAATAAGACTTGCGGTGGGATATACTCTGGGATTTTTTTAAAAAGCGGAAAAAACAACAGGTCTATATGCGCGCCTAACGGCTGCCCGGAATGCGAAAAAATGCAGTCGGCCTACGGGCCTTTGTGCGGTTTTTGCAAGCTGCGGAACGTTATGTACAATTTTGCCTGTCTCTCAAAAATTTTCGAAAAATTAAAAAATTACTTGACATGAACGTATTCTATATAATATATTTATACGTACGGGAGACGATTATGGAAACAAAGTTGACTTTAAAACTTGATCAAAAGGTTATAAATTCCGCAAAAAAATATGCGGAAAATAATAACCGCAGTTTATCCAAATTGGTAGAGGATTATTTTAAAAATCTATTATCAGAAAATACACAGGAGGAGGAATATCCCCCACTGGTAAAAAAATTAAGTGGAATAATATCTGAAAATGATTTAAAAAAACTTTCCAAAGATGATGACCGGGTAAAATATATTCTTGGAGAAAAAGCATGAATAAAAAACTGCTCATTGATTCTGATATTATATTGGATTTATTGGCTAAAAGGCCATTATTCTATGCTGATGCTGCAAAAATATTTACTTGGGCATATAAAAAGAAAATAGAATTGTATTCTACGGCAGTTGTATTGGCCAATGTTTTTTATATTCTAAGAAAAATTAATGGAAATGATAAGTCGAAAGAACAACTAAAAGATTTACGGTTATTGGTAAAAATATTACCAATCGATGAAAATATTGTTGACATGGCGTTAAGTTCAAAATTCAGTGATTTTGAAGATGGGTTACAATATTATACGACAAAAGAACAAAATTTGTTTGGAATTATTACACGAAATACAAAGGATTATAAAATAAAAGATATAGTAATACAAACATCAAAAGAATTTGTAAAGATAAATAGTAAATTATTTGAAAATAAAGAATAAATGGAAATTCACGCTCTCGTTTGTAATCATACCGTCCCAAATTTCCTGACTTCCCACACCCTAAGACCTTCCCGCTCATACAGCGGCCGTTCTCGGGGCTCCCGTATTCCGTCTTGGTACCTTGTAAACACTAAACGGCCATACATATACAGAATTTAAGAAATTCACCACAAAGGCGCAAAGTAGACCGCTGCGCGGTCAATTAAATGAGAAAAAGGGAAGAAATACGTAATTTTTCCTTGTTTTTTCTTTCTTATTTACTTCTTACTTACTTCTTCGCCTTCTTCGCCTTTGTGGTCGAATTCTCTTTATTGTCCTTACAAGGGAAGGGTGTGCTAGGCGCCTCCCAAATTCCCCGGACTGAGCCCCGGTACGTTCCATTCGGCGGGGAGCTTTACCGGTGTCCCCTTGGAATCGACAAAAGCCCAGGTAACCTTTGCCTCGACCAGCAGATCCTCCCCCCGTTTTATCTCCTGGGCTATCACCCCGCTGACCGCCCCCTTCTTGATGGGCCATGAACGGATGGTTAGTACGTCGTCGGTCAGGGCGGACCGTTTGTAATCAATTTCCACCCGGGCCACATACACGCCATAACCCGCCTTAATCATGGAAGGATAATCAAAGTGTATATCCTTAAGGAATTCATACCGGGCAAATTCCAGATAATTAAGGTAAACCGCGTTGTTCACATGACCATAACTGTCACATTCGTAGGTTCTGACCATTAAGGAACATTCACTAATCATGATATTTATTGTATAATAAAGAAAATACTTTTTCAATTAGAGAGAGGAGATTCCATGTTTCGATATTGTCCGTCCTGCGCTTCTCAAAACATACGGTTTGAACGAAACCGGGTGTTCCGCTGCCCCGACTGCGGATTTACCTATTATCACACCACCGCCGCGGCCACCGGCTGCGTCATTTCCGTGGGTAAAACCATTATGCTCCTGGTCCGGGCCAAGGAACCGGCCCGGGGCAAATTGGACCTTCCCGGGGGCTTTGTGGACCCCGGGGAAGGGGCCCTGGACGGGCTGCGCCGGGAGTGCCGGGAGGAAATAGGCTGGGACCCCCCGGAGGATCCGGTCCTTTTTGCATCCTTTCCCAATACCTATCCCTACAAAAACATCACCTATAATACCTGCGACCTTTTTTTCACAGTCCGGGCCCCGCTCCTCAGGCGGGAGGATCTGCGGCCGGAGCCCAAGGAGATAGCGGATATCCGTTTTATAGAGCCCGGTTTGGTTGATTTGGATGAACTGGCCTTTGAATCCACCCGCCGGGCGGTAACGGCCTTTATAAAATATCAGACGGGGCAGTTTTAAAACCGCCCATCATTAAATTGGAGGACATCATGGCCCATTGTGTAATAGCCGAAGCAGAAGCTATCTTGGATAAGGAATTTCCGGTTTTGGATAAGGGATTTATCCGGCTGGTGGATTATTTAGGGGGGGATGCCCGGATCGTGCAATCCGCCCGGGTATCCTATGGGGAGGGGACAAAAACGTACCGGGAAGATGCGGGACTCATCGATTACCTGCTGCGGAACCGCCATACCAGTCCCTTTGAACAGGTGGTGTTGACCTTTCATGTCAAACTCCCCATATTTGTGGCCCGCCAGTGGATCCGCCACCGCACCGCCCGGCTGAATGAAATATCCGGCCGCTATTCGGTGATGAAGGACGATTTTTACGTGCCCACCCCCGGGGATATCGCCTATCAGAGCGGGGACAACAAGCAGGGCCGTTCCGACGAAATCCCCGACCCCGCCATTGCCGAATCCGTCCGGACCGCCCTTGCGGCGGGGCAAAAACAGGCCTATAAGGACTACACGGACCTTATCGGCCAAAACCTGGCCCGGGAACTGGCCCGGATCAACCTGCCCCTCTCGTTATACACCGAGATATACTGGCAAATCGACCTGCATAACCTCTTCCATTTTTTGGAACTCAGGCTGGAGTCCCACGCCCAAAAAGAGATCCGTCTTTATGCGGAGGTCCTCCTTGACATAACCCGAAAGGTGGCCCCCCGCTGCTGCGAATCCTTTGAGCGGCATATCCTGGGGGGCGTGTCCTTTTCCCGGGACGAGCTGGCCGAACTGCGCCGCCGGCTGGCCCAGGGACCCACCAACCCCGCAGAGAAGCCCCTCCAGGGGAAAGCCCTGGAACGCTTTGAGGAAAAGCTCCGCTGACCAAAAACAGTGATACCTAACCACGAACCAACACGAACCTTTCATTTGAAAGCACCACGCCTGTTCGTGTACTTCGTGGTTACCTCCTCCCTCCTAAGTAGCCCGTGTTAAATTTCACAACCAATTACCGCTAACCACCCTATTCGGTGCCAAATTTCACAGTCCACTCTTTCCTCGTTATTCGTGTCGTTCGTGGTTAAATCTCTTAGCACGACACCCCTATTTATACGTAACCATACTGTCCGCCGCCTTTCTGCTGGAGGCGCCGCTCACCGCGTCGGCCCCCGGGGGCAGGCGGCCGATCCGTACCAGGGCCACGGCGCTGTAACCGTTGGGAAGCCCCAGGTCGCCCTTAAAGCGGCTGTTTACGGCATTTATGGGACCGGTGTAGATTCGGGAACCCAATCCCAGCGCCTGGGCGGCCAGGTATATGCTTTGGGTCGCCAGGGCGCAGTCCAGAATTTCAGCCCCATTGGTTTTTCCGTCCCCCGCCGCGGAGATGATGATGAGGATATTCCCCTCGGTTATGTTCGGAACGATTTGATTTGCGAGGGTCCGGTTCCGCACCACCGTAAAATGCCAGGGCTGGCGGTTGCGGGCGCTGGGGGAACGTACCCCCGCGGCAAGAATCGTGTCCAACTCCGCCCTGGTAATGTCCCCGGCAGCAAAATTCTGGGCCGCATAGTGGTTGATGATACTTTCCGCCCCCTTAAGCTCCTGGGCGCCCAGATCGGAACTTCCCCGCCCAAAACCGGGCAAGGCCAGCAATAACAGGAAGATACCGGTAACTTGTTTTTTCATAGATTTTCCCCCTTACATAGCTTACCCTCCCATGGTGCGACTATAACCTGATTCTGTCAAGCAGTAATTCTCAGTTAAAATAACCACGAACCACTCGAACAGACACGAACAAAAGAGAGAATATAGGTATAAATGTTGAAACTGAGAATTGCTGTATAGGACAACAACGTACTGGTAAAAAGAACCATTAGTGCACTATAATTAATGAATAATTTTGACGCCGGAAAACCCGGCTCCCCTGTCTTGGGAAGGAGATTGCTATGTATAGACCGGTAGGAATATATTACGCATATTGGGTCCATGAGTGGGATGTGGATTTTTTGCCCTTTATCGATAAGGTAAAGCGTTTAGGCTTTGATCTATTGGAGCTTCACGCGGTAATTTTGGCGGAAAAAGACAGCGCCTATCGGCTCAAGATAAAAGAAAGGGCCGGCAAAGAAGGTATCGCCCTTTCCTACGGCATGGGCTTGGAAAAAGAATACGATCTTTCTTCCCTTGATGAAACCGTACGCCGCCGGGGCGTCGAATTTATGAAAAAGATCATCCGCAGCATTGGTGAAATGGGCGGTGGGAATATCAGCGGGACCGTCCATAGTTACTGGCCCGCGGTTTTTCCGGAAAACCTGGAGCATAAAGAACCGATGCTTCAACAAAGCCTTAAAAGCATGAAGGAACTTGCTCCCTTCGCCCTGGACCACCAGGTTTTTCTCAATGTGGAAGTCATTAACCGTTTTGAACAGTTCCTCATCAATACCTGCGAAGAAGCCCTGGCGTATGTTAAAGAAGTAAATAATCCGGCTTGTAATATCCTGTTAGATACTTTTCACATGAATATAGAAGAAGATTCCCTGGGGGACGCCATCCGTTTGGCGGGAAAAAATCTGGCCGCGCTGCACCTGGGCGAACCAAACCGTAAGCCGCCCGGCATGGGCCGGCAGCCCTGGGCGGAAATCAAGCAGGCCCTTGATGACATCCAATTCACCGGCCCCCTGGTCATGGAACCCTTCCTGACCCAAGGCGGGGCCATTGGCCGGGCCATAGGGGTTTGGCGGCCCATCATTGAAAATCCTGATTTGGATGCTCTTGCGGAAAAATCCGCGGCCTTTGTAAAAGCAACCCTGCGATAGCTCTTATTAGGCGGTAACATCAAAGAATTATATTATTATAGAAGAAATAAGAGATTTTAACCACGAACGTCACGAACCACACGAACAGAAACAAAGACAAATTGGCATTTTCACCGATAGTTCTTTCCTGCTTTCCCACGAACAAAAGAGAGATTTCAGGTATAAATTCCGGAATATCGAAGCAAAAGTTCGTGAGGTTTGTGTGGTTCGTGGTTAACCCCATGCTTCCTGCGTAACAGAGCTGCCAATACCGCTAACCCAAGCTCACCAGGAGGGTCTTGATCTCAAAGCCCCTAAAGTCCAGGGCCAGGGTTTTTCCCGAAACCGCAAGGCTCCGGGGGTTTGCCTCCAGCATGTCCGTGACCCAGGCGGCTGCGAGTTCCCGGGAGAAGCGGAGGGTTGTTTCGACCCGGCCCCCCAGGCTTTCGTAGAGCCGGATCACGATACTCCCCGTGGGGGCCGGGGCCTCCGGGGCTTTAACACTTTCCACCACTACCGCCTTTCCGTCCAGGGTAAAGAAGGAATACCCCCCGCTCCCCCTGCCGGAGGCCGGCGCTTTGACATCCGCCGAAACTTCCGCCCCGGCTGGGGAGTTAAGCTCGTACCCTGCCCGGACAATGCCCGCTTCCCCAAAGGGCCCGGTAAAGGGCAGGAGGGAATAGGTAAAACGCTGTTCCCCCCGGTCGGCGGTGGGGTCCGGGGCAATGGGGGAGCGCAGCAAGGTGAGCCCCATATGGCCGCCCGTTGCGTCGTGGCCGTATTTGCCGTTGTTCAGCAGGGCGATCCCTCCCCCTTCCTCCTCCAGGGCGATCCACTTGTGGGCGCATATTTCAAACTTGGCCCTGTCCTGGGGCAGGTTCCGGTGGGTGTTCCGCAGCAGATGACCGTATTGCACCTCGCAGCGGACCTGAACCGCGTCGATGGCGGTATCGAAACCCACCTTGAGGAGCCGTTGTTGTTCCTGCCAATGGATCTTGGTCTCAAAGTCGATCCGGGGGTTCCCGGCGTAAAACACGGTGTCCTGAACCAGGACAGACGCCCGGCCGATGGCGTAGGTGCGGCGGAGGCGGAAACATACCGGGCCGTCGGCGGTCGTGGTGGAGATGAGCCGGTCCTCATCCTCCTGAAACCTGGTCCAATCGGCGTCGATATCCCAGGCGTCCCAAAGGACCGGTATGTCCTGGGCGCTGATAAAGCGGTTGAATTTTCCCCCGGCGGCGACCATTTCCCGGTTCCGGCGGCGGTCAATCAGGCCGGCGATGCGGCCCCGGTCGTCAAAACGGATCCGGTAGAAGGGGGTTTCCAGGGTTTCGCCGGTAAAGGTAAAGGGGGAGGCCTCCCCGGCCCCTTCGGCAAGGTAAAAATGGGCCCACCCCAGGGAGGGGATTTTAGGGGTGCTGATAAGTTTTTCCCTGCCCTCCAGGTCCTCGTAAAACTGCGCGGGATAAACCGCGTCCGCCCCCGCCAGAACCGGGTTTTTATCCGTGGCGGGAAGGGCAAACGCCGCCGGATCCTCTCGTTCCCAGGACAGGTCATTGAATAGCACGAGACCGCCCCCCAGGGGGGCAAGGACCTGCTGCCGCAGGCTCCCGGTAAGTTCCGCAAGGCCTGTTTCTATTTTTTGATACTCCGCTTCGGCCTCGACATACACCCGGTTTATGGAAGAACCGGGGATAATGTCGTGGAATTGCTGGGTGAGCAGTTTTTTCCAAAAACCACGCAGGACCTCCCGGGGGTAGGAAGCCCAGCCCTCCAGGGCCGCGATGGTGAAGAACAGCTCCGTACGCCGCAGGCCGAATTCCAGGCGGCGGTTGTAGGCCTTGGTCTTGGCCTGGGTGGTATAGGTTCCCCGGTGCAGTTCCAGGTATAACTCCCCCCGCCATTCCGGCCATTCCGTGGAGCCGCTGAAAATGGCGTCCAGGGCGGCGGAAACCTTTTTCCAGGCCGCCTTGGGGGCCCCTTCCAGGTTGGTAAGCCGCCGGGCCATCTCCAGATCCCCCCGGGTCGTCCCGCCCCCGCCGTCTCCCTCCCCCACGGAGTTGATCGCGGCGGACTGGATCTCCTTATGCTGAATTTCCCCCCACAACTCGGCCAGGCTGCCGGGGTTTACCCTGCCGTTGTACCCGTAGGCCCGGGAGGAAAGGTAATGGGTTTTGACGGCGCTGCCGTCTATGCCCCGCCAGATAAAGGTATCGTAGGGGAACCGGGTCGTATCGTTCCAGCTTATTTTGCTGGTGACAAAGTAGTTGATCCCGCAGCCCGCCAGGATTTGGGGCAGCGCCGCGGCATACCCAAACACATCGGGAAGCCAGAGGGTGTCGCTGTCATGGCCCAGCAGCTCCTTATTCGCCGCCTTACCGACCAAAAATTGCCGTATCAGGGATTCACCCCCGGTAATATTGCAATCCGCTTCCACCCACATCCCGCCGTTGGGCTCCCAGTTTCCCCGTTGATAGGCTTCCTTTACCGCGGAAAAGATCCCGGGGTATTCGTTTTTTATGATTTCAAGCTGGGCGGGCTGGGACTGGATAAACACGAATTCCGGGTATTCCTCGGCAAGCCGGACCATATTGCTATAGGTTCGGGCGGCCTTCCGCTCGGTTTCCCCGATGTGCCAGAGCCAGGCGTGGTCTATATGGGCATGGCCCACCAGGTGAATCTCCGGCACGGTGGACCCGTTTTTTGCCGCCAAAAGGGGCCGCAGGATAGGAGCGGCCTTTTCCGCCGCTTCCGCCAGTCCCTCGGTATGCAGGGGGATCTCCCCCAGGGCATCGTAGAGCCCTTTCAGGATCCGGGCCTTGCGTAATGAATTCCCCTCCAAAACACCGGCAAGCTCAAAAAGACATTTGACATCGTAATACAGGGAATAGATGGGTTCTATCCGTTCCACCAGGGCGCCGCCCTCAAAGGTATTGGGATAGTCCTTGATCTGCCTCCCCAGGGTGAGCATAATCCGTCCTCCCTCGCCGGGATGACAACCCGGATAGGGATGGCCGGCATAGGCTTCTATATGCAGGGTATGTTCCCGGCCGTCATCCGCTACCTTTACCTTTTTATGAAAGGGATTAAAGGCGCCCTGGGGTTTTCCGTCGATAAATACCAGGGAATCGGTATTGGGTATGACCCGCAGGAACAGGGGGTAGGCGGCATTGCCGGGACAGCGGAAGACCGCCTTGAACCAGGAACAACACCAGGGTTTCCCGTATGGGTAGGGACTGGTTATTTTTTCCCATGCTGCCGGCTCGGGGGGGCTGCGGAAGGTCTTATCCGTTTCAAAGGTTTCAAAATTGAGGGCCGCCACTTCCCGGTACCGGTTCAATTTCAGAAATTCCAGGTATTGCTTTATCCTGGGTTCTATTTTGGGTGTCAACATAGCTGGTTCCTCTCAAGGTTCATAATCGGCCCGGGCTAACGCCTCCTCCGTAAGATCGCTGAAACGGTAAAATTTCAGGTTAAATTCCTGCATGATTTTAAAAAGATATTCCAGCCGCGCCGGTTTAATACCCCACTGGGCGGTATCGGAAATATCATGGGTGGTAAAGGAGGCGATGTGGTCCTTCCCCAAAAATTTAGTGGTAAAAAGCATGAAGAACAGATCCTGTTCAAATTGACTATCCTCTTTAAAAAGGATATTGTCCAGGGCCGTGGAAGCGATGTACCCGTTGATTTTTTCCTTCCGGTAGATATGAAAACGTACCCCATATCCCCGCTGCAGGCCGAAGGCCGTGGAAAGGGTCTCGATCATCCAGGGTTCCGAAAGGCCGTAGGGATAGGCAAAGGCATGCAGCGGGATCCCCGCGCTCCGGAAATCATCAAGCCCCGAGAGGGTCTCGGAGCGAAACACCTCCGGCGAGACCTTGGTCAGGTTGAGATGGTTCCTGGTATGGTACCCGATATCGTGGCCCCGGTCCCGGGCTTCCCGGCAGAAGGGGCACAATTCCCCCTGAACAAAAAAGGTTATTTTTGCCCCGTACCGGTCAAAAAGATCGAAGTACGCTTTCCAGTCATCGTGGTAGTTGTCATCCATGGAAAGTAATATCCCCGCGTTATCCGCCTCGGGGGTCCAAAAGAAGGAATCCTCCCGCCGTTCATTCCGGAGGGGATCTTCCACGGAAAAGGCCACCAAAAACCGCCGCTCATCCAGGCTTACCGCGTTCCGCAGATCATAAACCACCCGGTACCCGTTTAGCTCCCCCAAGACCGTGATATGCTCCACCGAATCAGCGGCAACGGATTTGATTATTTCCGGGGAATTGGCCTTGACCTTTTTCACCGCCTCGTCAATCGATACCAGCGCCGGTGGAGGTTCCGGAATCGCCGCTGGGGGCGGGATTTCTTTTGGGGGCTCGGGAATTACGGGGACAGGTACGGTTATCGGGGGACCCCGGGTGGTACAAGAGACCAAAACCATAAAAAATACCACCCATAATAAAAGGGTCCATCGATACACAATTCCCATCCTTACCAATATACGGTATGATAGAGACAATTTCAAATCCCGGTTGGGTTTAACCGTATTACCCGGAGAGTATAGCAGAAGCGGTTTTACCGTGTCAATTTTTAAACCCTGGGGTCCCGAAGCTTCGGTTTTGGAAAGGGCCCCGGTTTTTTGGAGCAGACGGTGCATGATTTGGATCAACTCTTTGATTCCCTTAAACAGGCCCAGGAGCAACTAGCCCTGGAGGACCGGCAAAAAAAAGACGCCGCCCTGGGGGCCGCGGCGGAGTTCATCGACGCCCGCCGGGGGGAGATCCTCCGGGCCAATGGGGTTGATGTGGAAAAGGCCCGTTCCGGCGGTATGAAGGAAGCCCTGGTAGACCGGCTTTTCCTCAACGAAAAACGGATCGATAGTATTATTGAAGGGATCCGCACCGTAATCCGCCAGGAAGATCCCATCGGCAGGGTCCGGGCGGGGTGGACCTTACCCAACGGGCTGTTGGTAGAGCAGATCACGGTGCCCCTGGGGGTGGCCGCGATCATCTACGAATCCCGCCCCAATGTTACCGCCGACGCCGCGAGCCTCGCTTATAAGGCGGGGAATGCCATCCTCCTTCGGGGGTCCCAGGCGGCCCTGGAATCGAACCGGGCCCTGGTGGGGGCCCTCAAGGCGGGCCTGGAAGCAGGCGGCGGCATCCCGGATGCGATAGCCCTGGCGGATTCGGGGAACCGGGACGAGGTGGACCGGATTTTAACGGCCCGGGGCCGGCTGGACGTGGTCATCCCCCGGGGCGGGAGGGACCTGATCCGCCATGTGGTGGATCATGCCCGGGTTCCGGTGATCGAGACCGGGGAGGGAAACTGCCACATCTACGTGGAACCCAGCGCCGATATCGCCCGGGCGGTGGATATCATCGAAAACGCCAAACTCCAAAAACCCGGGGCCTGTAACGCCGTGGAAACCCTTCTGGTCCACCGGGACGCCCTCGCCCTCCTCTTGCCCCCCCTGGCTGCCCGGCTTGCGGGCAAGGCCGAGCTCCGCTGCGACGGCCCCTCCCGGGCCGCGGTGGGCCCCCTCCCCCCGGGCCTGCTCCTCACGGACGCCCTCCCCGAAGACTGGGAAACCGAATTCCTGGATTACATCCTGGCGGTTAAAACCGTTGATTCCCGTGCCGAGGCCATTGCCCACATCAACCGTTATGGGACCAAACACTCCGAGGCCATCATCACCAACGACCTCCGGGCGGCGGAAGAATTTGTCCGCCGGGTAGACGCGGCCTGCGTCTACACCAACGCTTCCACCCGGTTTACCGATGGCGGTGAATTTGGCTTCGGCGCGGAATTGGGGATAAGCACCCAGAAGTTCCACGCCCGGGGGCCCATGGGACTTGAAGCCTTGACCACGATAAAGTATCGTATAAGCGGTCAGGGGCAGATACGGCCCTGAAATTCCAAAGCCGGCTTCAAAAAAAGCTGCGGCGTAAACCGGCTTGCCCAGTAAGGATGTTATGATACCCCACTTGATAGCGGATGCCCGTAAGATCGTCATAAAATTCGGTTCCAATATCCTCGCGGACCGGGACGGCCGGATAAATCTGGCGTTTCTGGATGAATATGCCGCCGGAGCCGCCGGTTTTATCCGGGGGGGTAAACAGATAGTCATCGTCTCTTCCGGCGCCCAGGCGGCAGGTCTTTCTACCATGGAAAAATGGGCCCGTAAAGCGGATATCCACTATAAACAGGCCCTCTGTGCCGTGGGACAGGTGGAACTTATGGGCGCCTGGCGCCGGGCCTTTGGGACCCATGATCTGCGGATCGGCCAGATCCTCTTAACCCAGGACGATTTTGGCGATCCCATCCGTACCTTGAACATGCGGAATACCCTTTTTACCCTGGTGGACGAGGGGATAGTTCCCATAATCAACGAAAACGATACCGTAGCGGTGGAGGAGATCAAGATTGGCGACAACGATACCCTGGCGGCCCAATCAGCGGTACTCTGGAGCGCGGACCTCCTGATCCTCCTCAGCGATATCGACGGGCTCTATGATAAAAACCCCAAGGCGCATCCCGATGCGGAGCTGGTGGACGAAGTCCGGGATATAACCCAGGTCCGCGGCAAGATCAGTATCGGCGGTACCAATAGTTTTGGTACCGGGGGAATCGCCACCAAACTCGATGCCGCCCAGCGGGTGATGTCCTACGGCATCCCCATGATCCTCGCCCATGGGGGAAAACCCAAGGTGTTGGAAGCCCTTGCCGCCGGAACCCAGCGGGGAACGGCTTTTTTGGTGTAAACCGGCGGGAAAAACTGCAGAGAACAGGGCCCAAAACCCATGGGGGTTTTGGAATTGCCCGGGAGGAAAAAATGAGTACCACCATCGCCTGTATAGGCAGCGGAAACATGGGAAGGGCCCTGATGCGGGGGGCCGCGGGGATCATCGGCGGTGAGCATCTGGGCTTTACCGATGTGGATAAGCCCAAGGCGGCGGAGGCGGCCAAAGCCCTGGGGGCCGGGGTTTTTGCTTCCAATATCGAGGCGGTACAAAAGGGGGATTTTGTCTTCCTCGCGGTAAAGCCCCAGGCGCTTCCCGGGGTGCTCCAGGAGATAAAAGGGGCGGTAAAAGAACGGGGGGCTTTGCACAAGCCCGTAACCCTGGTTTCCATGGCCGCGGGGTTTAGCATTAGCCGCATAAGCGCCGAATTGGAATGTCCCGGTCAGCCGGTGATCCGTATCATGCCCAATACCCCCGCCCTGATCTCCCAGGGGATGATCGTCCTTGCGGCCGCTGCCGAAGTAGGGGAAGACCGGATCGCCGAACTGGAGCGGCTCCTGGCCAATTCCGGCCAGGTGGACCGGCTGGAGGAAAAATATCTGGACGCGGTCACCGGTCTTTCCGGGTCAGGCCCGGCCTTTGGCTATATCTTTATCGAGGCCCTGGCCGACGGCGGCGTCCGGGCGGGACTTCCCCGGGACAAAGCCCTGGCCTATGCGGCCCAGACGGTTCTGGGCGCGGCGGCCATGGTCAAAGAAACGGGCCGGCATCCGGGGGAACTTAAGGACATGGTGGCTTCCCCGGGGGGTACCACCATTGCCGGGATTGCCGCCCTGGAGCAGGCCGGTTTCCGGGGTATCGTGATGAACGCGGTGGACGCCGCCTTCAGGCGGTCCGTGGAACTGGGGTAACGTTCCGCCCTATTTTTTCACGGGTTCGCGGTACCCCAATAATTCCCCGATATCCTGCCGGGTGCTGCGGTCCCGGGCGTCCCGGATGTCCACCGGCAGCCGGATGATTTCATCCCCCCGCAGATCACAGCGCCCCGGGGTGGTCCGAATTCCCGCCAGGGTATGGGTTTTAATGGCCCGCACATAGTCGTTTATCGAAGTCATTTTTTTATCCAGATATACCCCATACATGGCGTCGGTTTGGCACTGATCGATGTGGTGAATATCCGAACCCGCGGTTATTGGAAGGCCCAGCCGCTGGGCGTAAGCCAGCGCCAGGGCATCATAGGATGGGTCCTGATTGCCCCCATTGGCCGCTTCCACCGCGTCCACACAGCCGGTGGACAGATGGATACAGTCAATGTAGTAGTGCTGCCGAAAGGGATGGGCCTGAACCACACAACCCCCGTACAAATTTACCGTTTCGTATTGTTCCCGGCGGGTCCAATGGGCCGCTTCGGGGTGTTCCAGGAGCCATTCCTTATCCAGGCCGTAGATAAGGTAATCGTCCCCGTCAAAGGTTTCCTCCCAGCCGAAGAACACATCCAGCCCCAGCCGTTCCCCCGCCCGCCGGGTATCTTCATAGCCCCGGCAAAAGCGGGTCACCCATTCCTTCCAGGGCAGGCTCCGGTTTATCCGGGTATTGCCGTTAAAAAAATGATCCGTTACCATAATTCCGGTATATCCCAGGGCCAAATAGTTCCGGATATATTCATGCCCTTCGGATACTCCACAGGCGCTGGACTGACAGGTGTGCAGGTGGGTTTCGTATAAAAAACTCATTTTTTTCTTTGCGATGCAAGCCACTCCATAAGGCTTATTTCTTTACCATGAATATACTGGGTCAACCAGTTATTATACACATAGATCCAGGAACAATGGCCGGGATATACATAGGGCGAACCGTCTTTTTTCGTATAAAGACCGCTTTTATCATATATATTCCGGGGATAACTATAATAAACCTGGGGCGCTTCCAGCTTAACCAGCCGGTCATAGGTGCCCAGGGAATTTTTAGGGGCGGGAACCACCGGATCCGATGCGGCATTGACAAACCATATCGGCAGATGGCGTATGCTCAGTAATTGTTTGTGCGTAATCCGGCTGTCTATGGCGGTGGAACAAACCGGAAAGGCCGCGGCAAACAGTTCCGGATAGGCCATGATCAACACCTGGGTCATAAATCCGCCGTTGGAACACCCCCCGATATAGATACGCTGCCGGTCAATCCCGGGATTGGCCGCTATATAGTGGTCAAAAAGGTTTTTCAACGCCCGGGTGTATTTACTGGCATTGAGGGTTTCATTTCCCGCATCCCGGGGATCCAGGTTGACCATATCCATCCAGAAGGTGGGGGCCTGGGGGGCCAGCACATAGGCCTCCCCCCCAAAATAGGCCTGAATCTCGGGGCTGGCAAAATGACAGGCCTTATTGGCCGAAACCGGCAGGCTCGCATCGGTCCCCCCTTCCCCCAGGCCGTGGAGCCATATAATCAGGGGGAGCTTTGAGCCTTCATGGGCCCCAGGGGGAATATAATCCGCATAGGTCAAGGGTACTTCGCCGTATTCCCGGTCATGATATTTGATTTTTCCGCTAAAATTGAATTTTTCCAGCTGGGGCTTATGGGTTTTACCGGGTTTATCCGCGATCAGATCCGAAATGTCCGCCACCCGCTTCTTCTGGACAATCCGGTAGTGGCAATCGATCCAGGCGTTTCTGGCCTTGTAGGAGTTCATCGGCGAACCGAGGGAATCCGCCGGACCACAGGCCAGTTCCAGGGTTATATGGGTCCCGCTGTCCGTTTTGTTCCCCTGGGCATCGGAAACAAAGATGATTTTAATCTTTCGGCTGCCCTCGTCAATCAGCGCAGCCTCGGTGTTCCGGGGATCGAAGCGTTTGACCGATACGGCA
Organism: Treponema sp. TIM-1; assembly: GCF_046533115.1. Lineage (NCBI taxonomy): Bacteria > Pseudomonadati > Spirochaetota > Spirochaetia > Treponematales > Treponemataceae > Treponema > Treponema sp. TIM-1. The sequence goes on along the minus strand of NZ_JAJQRC010000042.1, from coordinate 6,358 downwards.
AAGCTGGCGGCATCAATGGGCAGGGCAGGTAACTTTTTCTCCAAATCCAAAATAAGTTTAGTGACCGCCGGGCCCCAATCCATAATCGTGTATACTTGATGGTATATCATATATCCTCAACCACCGGTACTTTTTAAAATCCCCTGGTCCGACAGGACCATACTGTTGAAAGACCGGCCGTGCCGGTCAAGCAGGCAGCCAATATATTAGAGAGTATACGCTTTAGGATAAAATATTACAATGCGGCTGTGCCCAGGGAGGACCGGAAAAAAACCACGAACCACACAAATCTCAAGATTAACCACGAACTACACGAACCTCACGAACAATAGTAAGAAATTCACCACGAAGGCGAAGAAGGCGAAAAAGGTAGGGAATTAAGAGAGAGAGGAATTAGGAGTGAGGAATGTCCTTGAATTCTCTCCCGGTGCCAGGTGGTTCTTCCTCACTCCTCTCTTAACTCTTCCTTCCTTCCTCGCCTTCTGCGCCTTTGTGGTTAAATTCTCTTCCCGTTTCTTCCTCTTCGTTCGTGGTGTTCGTGTGGTTCGTGGTAAATTATTCCCCATTGCCTAATAGTAACTTATCCGGTAATCACTCGCCACGGCGAACCCAATCCGGCCGTAGACCGCCCGGGCCGCGGGGTTCCGTTTTTTTACAAACAGGGAAAGCCCCCAGCCCTCGGCGATTAAAAACCGGGCAAAGGCGGCCCCCATGGAGACGGCAATACCCCGGCCCCGGTAATGGGGATGTACATACACCCCCCCGATCTGGTACCGGGAGAAGGACAGGGCATTGGTGTTGATCTTTCCCACAATGCGGCCCTCCAGCTCGGCGGCCAGGATGTATTCGTCGGCAATGATCCGCTCCACGGAACGCCGGCAGGCCGCGGGGTTAAAGATCGCCCCCCGGGGAAGGACCTCCTCCTTCTCATAGGCAGCCTGGAGCAGGTAGAGGGCGTCCTGGTCGGAGGCTTCGGGTTTCCGCAATATCAGTCCCGCGGGACCGGCCTTGAGGGCCTCGGAGTTTGGCTGCCGGTCCAGGGTCATAAGGTCATAGTCGATCCGGTCCACGCAGGTATACCCCAGCCCGGTAAGGGCGTATTCCAGCATGTGGGTATCATTCCCACAGCCCTGGATGGCGTGAATGGGAACTTTTCTCAAAAACCGGCTCATAAAGTAGGGAACCGGGATATGGGTAGGCCGGTCAAATACCGGGAACAGGGTCCGTCCGGAATGGAGGATCAGGGCGGAGATAGTTCCATCCTCTTCCCGCAGCGCCCACACATGATCCCGGCTGCCGTCCCGGCTGATGAATTTTGCGCAGGCGGTTACACAGTGGATCTCCCGGGCCCTTAAAAACGCCACGGTTTCTCCCATGGTTTGCGGGCCTATTTTATCCCAGCGGAGGTTTTTTCTTCTCGTTAGATTCCGGTGCCGGGGAATAAATTTTTGCATATTGTTACCGGGAAACTGAAGCCTGTTTGGCTTCCCGGGGGAAGGGAAGTCTTCCCTGGGCGGGGATCCTCCCCAGGATGACGGAAAATCCCGCAATAAACGACTCCGGGGCATAACTGTAAACCGCCACGGCTCCCTCGACCCAGGAAACCCGGTCCAGGTTGACCGGACTTAAAACGGAAAAAACGATCACCCGCTTTTTCAGGGCTTCCAGGCTTTTCAGTATGGTTAATCCCTCCTGATCCGAAAGACAAAAAATAATCGTATCCACATCCCGGGCATAATCCTGTAATTCCGCGATACCCCCAGGGGAATACCAGTAGGAACGGGCGCCGGGAAAGGCGGTTCTTCCGGTGGTAAAAAAATCCGTATAGTTCCCCGCCAGCAGCACCTGCCCGGCCTTTTCCGGGGTTAACGGAAAAAGCCCCTCCCCGGACAGGATGGTAACGCTCCGGGCCGCCAAGTCCAGGAAAAAGGCCGTCCCCTCCGGATCGGGCAGGTTGGCCGCGACCTTCCGGAGATCCGGTATATAGGGAACCGCGTTTTCTCCCCGGAGGTAGGTGAGTTTCGTTTCCAGCACCCGCCGGGCCGCGTCCCGCACCCGCTTCTTAAAGCCGGGATCCTCCTTCATGGAGGCAACCAGATAGGTCCACACCCGATCGTTCAGATGGGGGGTGGAAGAAAACATGATGATATCGTTACCCGCAAGCAGGGCCTGTTTTGCCGCCTGGGAGACACTTCCCGCGCTGGCGGTGGCGCCGTTCATCATCAGATCATCGGTGATGATCAATCCCCGGTAACGGATCCGCTCCCGGAGTATGTCCTGTAAAAACCAGGGGGAAAGGGAAGCGGGGGTCATGCCCGCCTGGGTATTGGGAAAGGCCAGGTGGCCGCTCATGATGGCGGGGATCCCCTCCCGGGCCAGGAGCCGGTAGGGGATGAGTTCCCGTTCCCAAAGCGCCTCGACGGTCGCGTTGATCCGGGGCAGCACCCCATGGGAGTCCAGGTCCGTGTCTCCGTGTCCGGGGTAATGTTTGGCGGTGGCGATGATCCCCGCCGCCTTTTGCCCTTTGACAAAGGCCGCCCCCAAAATCCCGGCCAGCACCGGGTCTTCGCCAAAGGCCCGGGTACCGATAAGGGAGGAATCCCGGTTGGTATAGAGATCCACCGTGGGGGCGAAATTCATGTTGATCCCCAGCACCGCCAGTTCCCGGCCGATATAGTACCCCGCGTAATAGGCATCCTGGGGATAACCCGAGGCGCCTATGGCCATATTCCCCGGGGTTTCGCTGGTGGACCCCTTTACATGCCGGATCCACCCCCCTTCCTGGTCCGTGGCCACGAGGAGGGGGATGTTCAGCCTGGTTTCCAGGGCCGTCCGCTGGAGGGCGCCCACGGTTTCCGCCAGTTTTCGGGTGTCTTCGGTATTCCAGCCGAATATCTTGACCCCGCCGATATTTCGGTCCCGGATCCAGTCCATGATCAGGGGAGAAGGTTCGGCCCCCACCCAGCCGAGCATAAAGGTCTGGGCCAGGGCTTCCTCGTCGGACATTGCTTCGGCCAGGACCGCCGCCAGGGTTTCAGGGGACCCCGGACCGGCAAAGGTGAGGGTAAAAAGCCTTTGCCCCGGGCTTAGGTACAGAAAAAGTAGCGACAGCAGAATTCCCCAACAGCGGCTCATAGATAGGATTCACCCTTTATCCTATCAATATACCCTGCGGCGCGATGAGCCGCAATAGCCCCTTCCCCGGCGGCAACCACGACCTGCCGGAAGGGGCTGGCCCGGACATCACCGGCGGCAAAAAGCCCCGGTACCGAGGTTTCCATGTTCTGATTGGTGATGATATACCCGTTTTCGTCCTTTTCCACCCCGGCGGCCAGGGCGCTTTGGGGAAGGGTCCCCGCAAAAATAAAAATCCCCTCCACCCCTTCCTCGTATTTTTTTCCGGTCTCGGTGTTTTCCAACACCACCGATGTCACCTTGCCCTGCCCTCGGATCTCCAAAGGCCGGGTATTAAACCGGGTTTCAATACCGGGATTATGAAGCACCCGCTCGGCCAGGGCCCGTTGGGCCCGGAATCGTTCCCGCCGGTGGACAAGCACCACCTGGTCCGACAAATGGGAGAGGAACTGGGCTTCATCACAGGCCGCGTCCCCCCCGCCGACCACCATTATTTTTTTGTTTTTAAAAAAAGGCCCGTCACAGGTAGCGCAATAGGAAACTCCCCGGCCGTAAAATTCCTTTTCTCCGGGAATATCCAGGGTACGGTATTTGGAACCGGTGGCGATTATCACCCCCAGTCCCCGGCGGGTTTCGTTGTTTCCCAGGGTTATTTTGAAGATTTCCCCCTCTTTTTCCAGGGCCGTTACGGTTTCGGTCAGAAAAACCGCCCCAAAAAGTTCCGCTTGACGGTGCATATCCTGGGAGATCTCAAAGCCGGATTTTTCCCCGATATTGCCGGGATAATTTTCAAGTTTATCGATGAGCAGGGCCTGCCCCCCCGGGGCAAGTTGTTCGATCACCAGGACCTTCAAATTCGCCCGGGCGCCGTATTGGGCCGCGGTAAGCCCCGCAGGACCGGCCCCCAGGATAAGCAGATCGGCGTCCAAATAATCCATGGCTTCTCCTTTCTTTATTTATAAAATATACTATTTTATAGTATGAGAGGGAGTATTGATAAGTCAATGCAGGTACTAACCGTTGCCGTGCTTTTTTTCGGACTGCTGGGATGGACCCGGCTGGAGGCCCAGTCTCCGGTCACGGGAAGCGTTTTTCCCGGCCTTGATCCGGATCATCAGGCCCTGATATACGCCCGCCTGGGCGCTTCCCGCCCCTATTCCTGGCAGGAGCTTGCTCAGATAGCCCTGTGGGCTTCCGGGGACGGCACCGGAACCCAGTCGATGAATCGCATCCGCGCCGCGGCGGAGGAACTGAAAGCCGCTCCCTCCCTGCCTGCAGATCCCCGGGCCCGGGGTGAATTTATTCTCAGTTATATCCACCATAAGCTGCTCAAAAGATATTCGGATCGTCAGACCCGCCTGGACGGGATTTTTGTCGACGGCCGGTATAACTGTGTGTCTTCGGCGGTCCTGTATGTGATCCTCGCCGCTTCCCAGGGGCTTGAGGGCTGGGGGGTTATGACCCGGGATCATGCCTTTGTCACCGTCCGGGCGGGAAAAGAGACCATAGATGTGGAAACCACCAACCCCTACGGCTTTGATCCCGGCAGCCGCCGGGAATTCCACAATGAGTTTGGCCGCCTCACCGGTTTTGCCTATGTGCCCGCCCGAAATTACCGGGATCGGGCCGACCTGAGCCCCCTGGAACTCATCTCCCTGATCTTTACCAACCGCATCTTCGATCTGGAAACCCGGGGCAACTACGGCGGTTCGGTATCCCTGGCCCTGAACCGGACGGCCCTCCTTTCCCAGCGGCCCCACCCGGTTTCATCTCCCTTTTTTGCCGATCCCGAACAGGACCTTCTGGACCGGCTCCTCAACTTCGGCGTCTCCCTGGTAAAGGCAGGTAAAGAGGATGAGGCCCTCCAGTGGGCCGCCCTTGCCGGGAAACGGTACCCCCATGCGCGCTGGGAAGAATTTACCTATGGGGCGCTGAATAACTTCCTGGTCAAGCTCATCCGCTCCCAGCAGTTCACCGAGGCCAAGCGCGTCCTGGCCGTCCATGCCTCCACCCTCAGCCAGCGCAACATGGACCGCCTAAGCGCCCTCATCACCGACGCGGAGCTGGTCCACCAGAGTTCCCGGGTACGGACTGTTTCGGAAGCCGAAGCCAGCCTCCGGGCCATCAACGACACCCAAAACGTCCTGTCCCCGGTCCGGGTAGAGGAACTGCGGACCTTTGTCCTCCTTAAAGAAGGGGAACTCCTGGCCGCCGAACAAGGCTGGCGGCCGGCCCTGAATTTTCTGGAGACGGCGGTGAAACATTACGGCAGAAACTCCCGGCTGGATAATGCCCTCCAGGTTTTCCGTTCAAACCGTGTCGCGGAAATTCACAACCACTTTGTGGACCTTTTTAATGGAAAGAAATACCATGACGCCCTCCGGGTTATCATGGATGGCTTGGCGGAATTACCCGGAAACCGGCAGCTTCAATCGGACCTTGCCCGGGTAGAACAAGCGCTTCGATCATAGCCTAATCGGCCATAAGCGGGGACGGGCCCCCGGAATTCTCCACCGCAAGCGGCAAGAATCAACAACCCCACCCTCTCCTAACTTCTACCTCCTCTCTCCTCCCTTTTTCCTCAATTTTTTCCCCAAAACTAAAGCACCCTGCATCCCCGTGCCTTATTACTCCAGGAGGTATTTCATGGCTATCCATAAACCGAAAGATAACAGCTTTAAACTCATCCTCGACGACCACCGCCTCTTTGTCGACTTCCTCCTCCGCTTTCTCCCCCTCCCCATCTTCAACGCCCTCTCCCCGGACGATATCGAAGATGTCAGTGAACGTTTCCTCCCCCTTCTGCTCGAAAACCGGGATTCCGATACCGTTAAACGGATCTCCCTCAAAAATAATCCGCCCCTCTTCGTCATCGCCATCGTCGAACACGAATCCCAGGTCAATTTCCGCGCCCCCTTCAAGATGCTCCAGTACATCACCCTGGTCCTGGATAAGTACGAGAAGGAGGTCAACCGGGAGCACCCCGGCCTTACCTCCACCAGGGACTTCCGTTATCCCCCGGTCCTCCCCTTGATCTTCTACGACGGCCCCGCCCCCTGGACCGCCGCCCGGAACTTCGCCGACCGTACCGCCCTGAAAGACGTCTTTGGCGATTATATTCCCTCGTTCAACTATGAGTTGGTGGAGTTAAACAAATACGGCTTTGAGGACCTGAGCCGATACCGGGACGCCCTGTCGCTGTTATTGCTGGTGGACCGGATTC
>NZ_JAJQRC010000041.1:0-27089 GCF_046533115.1 Treponema sp. TIM-1 | reverse complement strand
AGTTGTTCCTCGTCCCCCTTTTCCCCCATGATTCTGAGAAAAATGTAATCATTGAGAGGGTTTAACCGTTCTTTCATCATATCCGATCGTCTGTCCTTTAGAGAATACCGCTCTTTATAAGTATACCTGTTTTACGGTTCTTTTCCAAGCCATGTAGGGACGGCTCATGGGACAAAAGTAGTTAGGGCAAGGGAATCTCTAAAAACTGAACATACGTATTTTTTCTTTGGGGATTATCAGTTTTACCGTACGCCCGGAGCAATCTGTTTCCCAATCGGCGAAAAAACTATAGTTGTGCAGACGGATGTGGTTTTTGTATTGTGATCCAATAAACATACTGCTTTTAACTTCCGCATGGAAACAAAGCATATTTTCCATATCGGAAACATCCTGTTCCACGGGGAATATTTTAAAATCCGCCGATCGGACAATGATGTTCACCGCGTCACCCGGTACGGGAGTAGTGGCATCCGATGAGTGTATTGGAATACCGCTAATCACGGTATCTGCCAGGATTACGGTATTATCTTCTCCCACCGTGCCCTGAAGAATGGTGCTGTCCCCGATAAATTCCGCCACAAACACATTGGCTGGTTTTGAATAAATTGCTTCCGGCGTACCAATCTGCATAATCTTTCCCTTGTTCATAACGACAATTTTGTCGGCAATGGAAAGGGCCTCTTCCTGATCATGGGTAACATATAGGGCGGTAATACCTATCTTCTGCTGCAGCTCCCGAATATATATTCGAAGCCGGGAACGGACTTTTGCATCCAAATTGGATAAGGGTTCATCCAGGAGTAACAGGGACGGTTCAATCACCAGGGACCGGGCCAGGGCGACCCGCTGCTGCTGACCACCGGATAACTGGGCAGGTCTCCGGCTGTTTTCAAGGACCTCCGCATCAAGATCAACCAGGGCCACTATGTTATGAACCCGTTCTTTTATTTCCTGTTTTGGGACCTTGCGGAGCTTCAACCCATAGGCGATATTATCAAACACCGACATGTGCGGCCAGAGCGCGTAATTCTGAAATACCAGCGCCGCCCCACGATCCTGGGGCGGCAAAAGAGTAACGTCACTATCGTTAAAAAAAATCCTTCCGGCATCCGCATTGAGGAAACCACCAAGGATACGCAGCAGCGTTGTCTTTCCACAGCCCGAAGGCCCCAAAACAGCCGTCATCGTTCCCGGTTCCAGTGTCAGGGAAACATCGTCAAGGGCCGTATTTTTTTTATATGTTTTAATGATATGTTTAAGCTTCACTTGGGTCATACAATCTCTCCCGTTAAAGCCTCCCGAAGGAGGAAAGATATTCCGCTTTCATAAATCGTTCAAAGCAGAAGAGCAGTAGAATACCCGGTATGGTAATGATCAAACTGGTTACCGAAGCGATCTGCATCTCATAGCCAATGGAGGCAAGATACATTTGTACCGGAAGGGTTCTGACAAAGGGAGAACCGATTAGAAGCGTTCCGGTAAATTCATCCAGAGAAAACAAAAAAACCAAAAGGCTTGAAGCGGCTATACCGGGAACAGCCAGAGGCAGGGACACATCAAAAAAAGTCCGTATCCGCCTGGCGCCCATAGAGGCCGCTGCGTCTTCCAGAACAAGCGGAATAGACTGAAAGACCGATACCATGGTCCATAGTGAATAGATAAGCGCCCCGCCGATATGGACCAGAATAACGCCGACCATATTACCCGCCACCCCCCAACGGTAAAACAGGGTAGAAAGATTGGCGAATATGGGAAGGGAGGGAAAGGCCTGCGGCAGGAGAAACAGCACAAGAATAATCCGTTTCAACGGAATCCGGTAACGGGCAAGGACATAGGCCAGGGGAACCGCCATAAGTACCACAAAGACCGTTACCATTACCGCGATAGTAATGCCGTTAAGAAAAGATTTCATTAACTGGCCTTGAAATGCCTTTGCCCAATAAAAAAGGCCCCATTCGGAGGGTAAAAGATGCGGCCAATACCATTTAGCCGCAAAACTCCAAATGACAAGACCCGATAGGGGACCGATAATAATAAAGACCGTAAGGACGTAGGCCGACAGTTTAGCCGCCATCTTGAGGATACTTGGCGGCCGCAGGCCAAGCGCGCTAGGATTCATCTTTTTTTAATCCTTCCCGAAGATAAATCACCGCCGCCCCCAGGGCAAGCAAATAGGAGATTACCCCCAGGGCATTTGCCAGGGGCATATCATTTAAGTAATTAATACTGTGAAAAATATCAAGCATAATATGTTTTGCCCCTCCTCCGTTCCCCATCATCATTACCACTGAAAAATTTTGTAAAAATGATGATACAATCAAAATTGCGGTAACACCGATATTCCCCCGGGAAAGGGGAATCAGAAAATCCGCAATCTGTTTATATGTCGATGCCCCAAAGTTACGGGCGGCTTCAAGGTAACTCTGATCAACCGAGCGGAAGGCGGACATAACCAGGAGCAGGGCAAAGGCCATTTGTTTCCAGGCAAGGGAAATAACAATCCCCGGGGCTCCGTAAATAAAGCCGGGCGGATCTTCCAGATTGATCACATGAATCTGGCTTAACAACGAATTCAACAAGCCCTTGGGGGCAAGAAAAGTCCGCATGGCGTGACCTACCACCACAAAGGGGATAAACAGGGGTATCTTAAAAAAAAATTCGATAATGCGGTTTGATTTTATGGTCAGGTATCCGCCGAGGAATATCGCAATCAACATGACGGCCAGCAGGGAAAGAAAAGAAACGTATATTGTAAAAAAAATGTCCCTTCCGTAAACCTTGAAGGCATAGGTGTAGTTTCCGAAAGATACCCTGCCTTGATACTGCATACTCGAAATAAAAGACATCATAAAGGGATATACATATTCAACACAAATGAGCATAACCGGCGGCAGTACAATGAGCATCCCCACTATGCTATATATGGTTTTTTCACGAGGCAGACTACCCGTTAATCCACTGTTCTTTGGCGGTACCGCTGCTTTGACTGGATTTTGCATAACCGGTCCTTTAAAAAATCATGGTCTACTCCATCCTGACAATGGAATAGACCATGATGCATTCTGTTTACCGTACTTCGGCGTAGACCCGCTGCATTTCGGTCATATAAGGGGCCAGGGGAAGGGCCAAGCCTTTTTGTGCTATTTCTTCGGGAGAAATTTCCCCAAACAAGAGCTTTTTGGATTCTTCGCTGCATTTGGCAAAAACCGCACTGGGGTCTATACCGGGATACCAGGTGTATTTGCCCACCACAAACTCCGCTTGCACCGCCGGGTCAGCCATAAAATCGCAGAACAGCCGGGCCGCCTCGGCATTCTTCCCCTTGCTTGCCACCACCAGGTACATCGGCTGTCCGGGCAGCCCTGGTTCGGGCAGGGTCATTTTGATATTGGGGTTCATCCGTCCATCCGATTTCCAGAGCAGCAGCATATCTACCCAAACCGGACCCATATCAATTTCGCCCCGGTTAAGCATATCCAGAGTACCCGCATTACCCTGGGTAATAACCACCGGCAGATCTTTTAATTGTTTTATAATCCCCGGCCAGGTTCCGGTAATGCCGGTATTGTAGGGGCCTATCGCAATGGTTCGGTAATTTTCACTTTTCGCGTAAAGCCATCCGGCGGTAAAACCTACGCCGCTCATACCCCCAACCACGCCATTGTAGCCGAATTTGTTTGGATGGGCTTTGATCCACGCTTCCAGTTCATTGAAATTTTTCGGAGGGGTGCTCACCCGGGCGGGATTATAGGCCAATACAACCTGGGATTGAAACAGGGGAACCACATAGCCCTTTACATCAGCCCCTAAACTGTATTCAGATGCGGGGGTATTTACATACCGGGCATTACTGAGTTGGGGCACATAGGGAACGATAATGTTATTCTTTATCAAATCTTCCATGACCGACTGATTGACACAGGCGGCATCCATATCCCAATCGCCGCGGCCCGCATCAAGCTGGGCTTTCCATTTGGTATAAATAGCGCGGGACCCGTCATCCCCTGTTCCCGTATGAACAACATTAATCCTAATATGGGGATATTTTGCCCTAAACGCAGGTCCGATATGGTTTTCAAAGAATTCAACCATGTTGGTATCCCCGCCGGTCGCAAAATTAAGGCTGATCTCCTGCCGGGGCGGTACGCTGTTCTCCGTATCTCTACCCGGCATAGCATAGACCGGATACCAGGATAAGCCAAGAAAACACAAGACAAGACAGAACGTGGTCTTCATGTGGAAGCTCCTTAAAAAAAAGATGCTTCTTATTACAACAGTGAAATGTTAAACCTTTGCTTGTTATTTGTAAAAAACAGGTAAAATAAAATCCGGATGCTGTCCTAAGATTTAACTATGGAGGCTGTTCCAATTTGAAACAGCCTCCGTGCGGAGTACGACTCCTTAGTTGTCTAAGCGTTTAGACAAATAGCAACAGCTTCACTCTGCGCGGAGTTAGCTATTTCGGTACGGCGATGATGGATGCCAGTTCCGGGTGTTTGGCCAATTCTTCCTTGAGCCCCGCGGCCCGGCCCTTATTCACGTAGTCCTTGCTTTGGAAGGAATAGGTGAATTTGGTGTGTATATCGTAGGTCCCCGCCATCAGGGCGTAGGCGTCTTCGGTCATTACCAATTCCTCGTCCGTGGGGATAATGTAGATCGGGATCTTGGAATTAGCCGCGGAGATAATGGTTTCCGTGTTCCGGGTATGGGCCAGTTCGTTCTTTTTGGGGTCGTAGACGATGCCGATCCCCTCAAGGCCGTCGAGGATCTTTTTCCGCATAAAGGCGGCGAACTCCCCTACCCCGGCGGTAAAGACCAGGGCGTCCACCCGGCCGAGCACCGCCTGGTAGGCCCCGATGTACTTTTTGACCCGGTGGGCTTCCATGTCCTGGGCCAGCTTTGCCCGTTCATCCCCGTTAAGAACCGCGGCCTGGATGTCCCGGCGGTCGGCGTATTGGCCGGTAATACCCAAAAGCCCTGATTTTTTGTTCAGGGTATTCTCCATTTCCGCGGCGCTCATGCCGGTCTTCCGCATCACGTAGAAGGGCATGGCCAGGTCGGCGTCCCCGGAACGGGTCCCCATCACGAGCCCTTCCAGGGGGGTAATCCCCATGCTGGTCTCGAAGGAACAGCCGTCTTTTACCGCGTTGATGGAAGATCCGTTCCCCAAATGGGCGATGATGAGGTTCGTCTTGAAGGGGTCCTTCCCCAGGAGTACCGCGGCCCGTTTGGCGGTGTAGAGGAAACTGGTCCCGTGGAAGCCGTAGCGCCGGACCGAATACTTCTCGTACCATTCGTAGGGCACCGCGTAGAGAAAGGACGCCGGGGGCATGGTCTGGTGCCAGGCGGTATCCATCACCGCGCAGTGGGGTACGGTGGGGAGGACCTTTTGGGCCGCCTCAATCCCCATGATATTGGCGGGGTTGTGGAGGGGCCCCAGATCCTTCACCTCGTTAAAGGCCCGCATGGCGGCGTCATCCACGATAACCGATTTGATGAATTTGTCCCCGCCGTGGAGGACCCGGTGTCCCACGGCCTTGATCACCGACATATCCGTGATAACCCCATGTTCCGGGTCGGTGAGGGTTTTGATGATCAGGTCCACCGCATCCGTATGGGTGGGACAGTTATGTTTAACCGTATACTCTTCCTTCCCCTTTGCCTTGTGGGATATAAAAGAATCCCCCAGGGTGACCCGTTCAACAACCCCGACGGCCAGGATATCCTTCGCGTCCCAATCATAAACCTGGTATTTTGCGGAGGATGATCCGCAATTCAGTGTCAAAATAACCATTATCTAACCTCGCTATAAAATTTTAGTGGAGCCTATTTTAAATGATAGCATTATACCCGATTACAGCAGTTCTGTCCTGCCCGCGGCCCGAATTTTTTCCACAATTTCCCGAACCCCCTGGGTTTTCCCCTTTTGGGATATTAAAACCGAGGGGGGGCCGCCGTCTTTCCCCGAACGGACCACCACGATAAGGTCCTTTACCCCGCAGAGGGCGACCGGAATATCGGCGTCCACAAAACACCCCGCTGAACCGGCTTCGTATACCTCCGCGGCCCCGGTACCGGATAATTTGGCGTACTCGTCCCAGCTCCCCACATCCAGCCATTCAAAATCCGCCACCACCATGACGGTACGGGTACATTTTTCAGCTTCCGCATAGTCAAAGGATATGCTTTTTACCTCCCCGTAGGCTTCTTTAAGCCCCGGCCATTCCCGCAGGACCCGGATGCCCCCCTCGGCGGTATAGGCCCCCTTACCGGGGCGGCAAAGCCGCTCAAAGGGGCGGAACAATTCCGGGGCGTTCCGCCGGAATTCGTCGATCACAAACCGGGAAGAAAAGGCGAACATCCCCGAATTCCAGTAAAAGCGTCCGGCAGCAAGGAAGGCCTCCGCGGTCGCCCGGTCCGGCTTTTCACAGAACGAATGTACCCGGTACACCTGCGGCCCCCCCGGTTTGTTGGTAAGGCCGGGCTTGCTAGGTAAGCCGGGATTGCCGGGCAAGCCGGGCTTGCTAGGCAAGCCTGAGGCGGTTTCGATATACCCATAACCTGTAGCGGGGCTGGTGGGGGGAATGCCAAAAACCACCAAAAAGGAGTCGCGGGCATAGGCCGCCGCCGCGGAAGCGTCCAGGACAAAGGCCGGCAAAGGCCGGATGAGGTGATCGCTGGTCAGGACCAGGATGATCCGGTCTTCGCCGCAGGAAGCTTCGGCATAGTGGGCGCCGCAGAGGACGGCGGGGGCGGTATTTTTGGCCTGGGGCTCGGGGATTACCACCAGGCGTTTCCGGTCCTTTTCGTCAAGGCCCGCGCAGGCGCCGATGATATGGGGGACCTGGCCCTCCCCGGTGATGATAATAACCCGCCCTTCCCCGCCGGTAACGGCCAGGGCCCGCTCCAGGGCGGCATTAAAAAAGGTGGGGTTCCCCGGGGCGGATAAAAACTGCTTGGGCCGTTTGGAATTGCTGGCGGGCCAAAGCCTGGTCCCGGATCCCCCGGCCATAATGATACAATCGGTAAACATATACAAAGAGTATAACCGAATTTATCAATTTTTACCAGGAAAAAGAAGGCCGGGTACTTAGCAAGGGTCAACAAACCCGCCTTCCAAGCACGTATTTTCTCCCTTCCTTACCCGCCTTATGCGCCTTCGTGGTGAATTTCTTAAATTATGTATATAGGCGGACAGATTTCAAATGGTCGTTGACGGCTTCCGAATGAAGGTAAGGGAGGTCCCGTTGGGGGCATTTTTCGCCAAAACCCGCCCCGGCGTATTTTTTTTGCATTTTTTTTAAATTTTTTTCAAAAAAACAAGATTTCTGAACCAAAGTGTGATATAATATATAATAATCCCTTAACGGGGAATTATATCCGGCCGCTGGCTATTTGCAGCGGTTAGGTTCTTCAAGGTCTCTAAAAAAGAGGGACCCTGGGGCAGTGTCATTCCTGGTAAGTCTGCACTGCCACCAGGGTTTGCACTTACGCAAGGTAATTGTAGCCCACCACGGCAAATTTTACAATGCGTAGGTCCTCTTTATTCCCCCGGCGCCCAAGGTATCTTTTGGGCGCCGGGGACACCCCGGATCTAATCCTGGGTGCATATTCATTAAGGAGGACTCTATGTTGAAAAAGAGTCTGTTTTTGGGAGCTGCAGCCCTGGCGCTGCTGGTTTTATTCGCCTTTGTTGGGTGCTCGAACCCTTCCGGGGAAACCGAGTACGTTGACCGGATCGTGGACGCCCGGTTCGACTATCCGCCGGGTACGGTTTTTGTCAATGGCAGCAATGCCAGGGGATTTGACGAACTGCTGGGTCTGTTGGGCGATAACGGGGTGACCCACATTGCCTATCAGGGAACTTCGCTGACTTTCAGCAATACCCTGACCATCCCCACCGGTAAAACCGTCTATCTGGAGGATACTACCTCTGCGACGACTACGTTGACCCAAAACATCATCGTACAGCCCGGGGCCGCCCTCGTGCTGGTGACTGACGTAGCGACCTCTACCGATACAACTCCTCCTCTGGCGGGTAAGCTCCTCGTCAAGGGAACGGTGGACGTATACGGCAGTCTTGCCATCGGCGTCTCCGCGCTGGACGTGGCGGATTATCACAGTGAAACTTTACTGGCGGTATACACGGTTATTGGGGAACGGGTATTTGTAAAGGCCGGCGGAACCCTTGCGCTCAAGGCGACCGACATCCGCGCCCCCACTGATACCTCCTCACACGACAGATTCACCCCGGCCCTGGCCTGGGCCGCCGCGGGGCAGGGGCACCTGGTAATAGGCGCCGATGCTAGTGACAATGGTGTTCCTGGTGATGTGGGTGACGACTTTCTTGGCCCCGCGCATACGGTAACGTACCTCCTTACCACCGGGGTTTCCCCGTCGGCGTCCCGCCGCTATACGGTCTATACCGAGGGCGGCGAATTACCCCCGATCATTCCCCCTGGGGCGTTCATTACCACCAGCGCCGCGATAACGGACACCACGGACCCCGCCCATACCCTCACCGTAAACGGCGGGCTTCTGGCGAACAACGCAAGCTTTGCTGCAATCGAGAAACTGACCATATCCCAGGTAAAGACCGATAACAACACCCGGATCGCCAGCGCGGATGATCATCCGGTAGCCGGCGCGCTTGGCGCGAACAGCGCAACCCTTGCCGCGGCAACACTCATCGACATCGGCGACTACGGAACCTTTTACTCAGAGAGTCCGTCAATCGCCCTTCCCGCGGACTCGGTAATCACCCTGGGGAGAAGCGCGGAGTTCATAGCACAGAACAATGCCGCCGGAAACACCAACACCTTTGATACCCTGACCAAACTCCTCATCGGCAAGGCTTCCACCGTTCAGATTCTATCCTCCGCCGCTACCCTGACGGCGCTGAAGGAACTGGAACTCCCGGACAGCGCAACCCTCTCGGTGCCCAACGGAAATGTAAACTACAAGCTGGACAATCCGGTTAAACTGGGGAGTTATGCGTGGCTTAACGTGAAATACGATGCGGCGGCGGAGGTTGAGTTCGTGATTTCCGGCAAGACCACCATAAACAGCCCCCTTACCGTCACCGAAAAGAGTACCTTTAACGTGGAGGAAGGGGCGACCCTGGTCCTGGAGGGCGCGAGCGCCGGCCTTGATTTGATGACGGACCTGACGACCGATTCCGGTATTACCGAGCCCCCCATCACGATAAACGGAACCGTCGAGATTGGCGCTGGGGCCTCACTTAACTTCCCGGAATTCAGTGGATTTTCGACCCCGGGGGATGGTTCCAAGATTATAAGCTATGGTCCCGAAGGTAAGTTCCTGGTGAAAACAGGCGGCAGCGTCAACCTGGGCGGTACCGAGTATGTGGGGGATGCCACCGCCCTCTCCCCCTCCGGTATCTATCAATTGGCAACAGGGGCTGAAGTTGAGCTAAGCGACCGTCATCTGAAGCTTGCCAAGGGAACGGCTACCTTAACAGTAGATAACCCCATACAGGCCAAGGATACCCTGGAGATAAACGGGATCCTCGTCCTCGGCAATACGGGTGCTACTTACGCCGGGCTCAGCCTTATAGCCGGCGCCAGCGCCAGTGAGGGCGGCGCGATCCTTACCGGTACGGGCAAGGTCGTCGCGGGCACACCCACCAATGGCATATATCCCACGGAGATCGTCGGCGGTTCCGGCTGGCAGGCGAAAGGCGCGGATCGCATCACGTTAACCGGAGATACGAACGGCGGCATTACCATCGCGGCGACAGGGGTAACAACCCTTAGCGCCCAGGGGCCCGGCGCGACCATCACGCAGAACCCGGGAGCCGGCAGCTTGACTATTGCGGCAAATACCACCATTGATCTGGGGGGCAGCGACAGCGCCAAGGCCGGACAGATAATTCTCAGCTGGCACGGTAGTACCCCCGGCCAGATAACGTTTGCGGCCACCACATCGGTCATACAGATTGGAAGCACCACGAATTTGACTAATCCGTATGCCAGCGCTGATACCATAGGGGGGGTAGCGTTTACTGCTACCAACCTGGACATCTATACCAATAGCACTGCCAGTCCTTATGGTCCGGGTAAATTCATCGGTATAAAGACTACGTCCGTGGGTACGGCATTAACCGCAGGAGCTAGTGATGATGATACTATTATTATTGACAGTACCCAGACGGTTACCGCGCCTTAGTTAAACAACCGGTGTAAAGCCCTGTCCGAACCGGTAAACCCGGGCCGGACAGGGCTTGCGTAACCCACCATGACCCGGGTGGATCCAGGCAAAAGCCTCGGTTCCCCCGGGTTTTTAACACCCCGCCGGCTCCCCTCCCCTTTTCCATTTACCATTTTCCATTTCTTCCTCTCCCCCTCCCCTAGTTTTTCTATATAATTTGTGATAAAAATAGAGCATAAAATAAGAAGGAGAGGTACGATGGTAAAAAGACACATTGATTCGTTGGGGGTGGATGTTTCGCTGCTGGGGTTTGGGTGTATGCGCTTTCCCCTGATAAATAACGAGTACAGTAAAATTGACTATCCCCTGGCAAAAAAAATGATAGACCGGGCCTTTGCAGGGGGGGTAAATTATTTCGATACCGCCTGGCCCTACCATGAAAAGATGAGCGAAGTTTTTGTCGGCGAGGCGCTGTCAAAATACCCCCGGGATAGTTATTTTCTGGCCTCCAAGATGCCCACCTGGGAAACCTTTGCATCCCCCCGGGAAGATATGGAAAAGCTCTTTTCCCAGCAGCTTGAAAAGTGCCGGGTGGATTATTTTGATTTTTATCTGATCCATTCTTTGGACAAGGAACATTTAGAAAACTGCCGGAAGTATCAGATGTATGAATTTTTAAAGAAGAAGCAGGAGGAGGGAAAGATCCGCCGGCTGGGTTTTTCCTTTCACGACAACCCTGAACTCCTTGAGGAAATCGTACAATCCTATACCTGGGACTTTGCCCAGATCCAGCTTAACTACCTTGACTGGGAGGTGCTTAACGCAAAGCGGCTCTACGAATGTCTTACGGAAAACCATATCCCGGTGATTGTCATGGAACCGGTGCGGGGGGGTACTCTGGCAACGCTGAACGATAAGGCGGCGGGTCTGTTCAAAAAGGCGGATTCCCAGGCGAGTATCAGTTCCTGGGCGATCCGGTTTGCCGCGTCCCTGCCCAAGGTGATGACCGTATTAAGCGGGATGAGTACCCTGGAACAGGTGGAGGATAATGTCCATACCCTGTCGGATTTTAAACCCCTGAGTGAAGAAGAATACCAACTGATAAACGAAGCGGTCGCGATTTATAGAGCCTCCGGGACTATTCCCTGCACCGGCTGCCGTTACTGTACCGACTGTCCCCAGGGGGTCGCCATTCCCCGGATTTTCAGCCATTACAACCTGTATCAGATCGACAAAAACAAGGGGGCCTTCACCAATAACTACCGATCCCTTTTGGAGCAGGAAAAGGCCCATAACTGTGTCGGCTGCGGCCTGTGTATGACCCATTGCCCCCAGCAGATAAAAATTCCCGATTTCCTTAAGGAGATTGCCGCCTTTGCCGAGGCCGTATAAAGGAGTAAAACCTATGAATACGCGAAAAACACCGATAGAACGGCAGGACCGGGGTACTACCAGTATCCTGGAAACCTTGAATGTGGATACCGGGGAACGTAAGGCCCTGGGGGAATTTGAGGATGTGATCGAAGCCCCCAACTGGACCGGGGACGGGAAGTTCCTTATTTATAACCGGAACGGCCGGTTATACCGATATGATCTGAGCTCCGGCGGCATAGACGAAATTAATACCGGCTTCGCGGTGGATTGTAACAACGATCACGTCCTTTCCCCGGACGGTCAGTCCATCGCGGTAAGCCACCATACCTATGAGGATGGGCAATCCCGGATATACATTTTGCCCATAACCGGCGGGAATCCGGTACTGATCACCCCCATGGCGCCCAGTTACCTCCACGGCTGGTCCCCGGACGGTAAAACCCTGGCCTATTGCGCCGAGCGGAACGGTCAATACGATGTGTACACCATTCCCGTTACCGGCGGCAGGGAAACCCAGCTTACCGATGTTCCGGGTCTGGACGACGGCCCCGAATATTCCCCGGAGGGTAGATACCTCTGGTTTAATTCCACCCGTTCAGAGCTCATGCAGCTTTGGCGTATGGGGGCGGACGGCAGTAACCCCACCCAGATGACCTTTGACCAAGCCAATAACTGGTTCGGCCATGTTTCGCCCAATGGCGAGCGGGTGGTCTACATAAGTTATAAAAAGGGTGATGTGGAACCGGATCAACATCCCCCCAACAAAAACGTCCAACTGCGGCTTATGTCCGCCTCCGGGGGAGATTTTAAGGTTATCGCGGAGTTATTCGGCGGCCAGGGAACCATCAACGTAAACTCCTGGTCCCCGGATAATAAAACCATTGCCTTTGTTTCCTACCGGTTAAAATCATAGCCTTTGAGCCGGTTTCAATTTATGGCTCTTTTTTCCGTCCTTACCCTGGATCTGCGGAACCCCCTGTTTTATACGGCCAAGGCGGAACTGGATCCCTTTGACTATAACCCATTGGACGGGGAGGTTCTTTTCTGCTTCGAGCTTAACCGGGCCCAATACCGTTGTTTTGAGCCCGAGGAGCCCTATCTGGGCCCCCTGATCTGTAAAGGCGCCGCGGCGCCCCAGGTTCCGGTCGGGGCGGATTGGTTTCAACTCCCCCGGGGAACCTATCTTTTTGCCCAGATGCGGGAAAATCTTCCCCGGGAGGCGTGGATTGCCATGGCCATGGATGTTCAGCAGGAAGGGCTGTGGCGGCGTTTACAGCCCCAGTCCCGGCTTTATCTGCGGTATTTGCAGGAGGACGGCCGGGTCGTTACCCAGGTATGGAGGGCTTTTACCGGTTAGAGCCGCAGGGTTTCAACCATATAGCGGACATCAAAGGAACTTTTGTTCGGTCTTTTCATTTCAATCACAAATATCATAAAACCGTCTTGGGGGGAGCATATAACCTTTTTTATACCGTAGGAACTGACCGAGGTCCGTTTTATCTGGGCATTCCCCACCACATAGGTTTTTTTTGACCCGTCCGGGGCGGTACGTTCCAGGTCGATATAAAAGGAGCTTCCCCCTTCCCCGGTATGGGGGATTAGGGTGGCGTGGTAGGAAATGTTTTGTTCAAAGTTCCGGAATTCTATGGCCGTTACCGGGGAGTCGAAGTTGTTTTCCAGGGATATATAGAGGGGAGGCCCCTGAAGCAGGAAGTTTATCCCGTATTGTTCCGCCAATGCCGTATTTTGGGTAATAAGCCGGTAAAGCGCGCCGGCTCCGTCCTGTCCCGGTATTACCGGGGCGGTATGGGTATAGGAGACCCTGCCCCCGGAGACAAAATCATTCCGGGCCACATCCACCACAAATAAATCGGCCCAGGGCTTTAAGGTTTCCGACTGTACCCCGTATTGGGCAAACATATAGGTCCGTCCGTCCAGGGAAAAACCCAGATCCACAAAAGAAGCAATATCCCCTGCGCCAAGGTAGGAAGCGCATAGAACCAGGGCGGCTATGGTTAAATAGGATAATTTTCTTTTAAACATAGGGTTCTCCTTACTATAAAATATCGGCGAAAAGAAAACCGGCTTGAGAGAATTGGCCAAATCGGCTATCTTTATGCTATGACTTTGTCCAGGCGCAATTATTTTTTTAAGACGGGAATTTTTATCTCGGTGATTTCCTTAATCGTCATAATCGTGGGCTCCTTTGTCATCCTGCCGGTTTACCCTGACTTGACTACCGCGGCGGTACAACGATCCGCCGGAATCCTCCAGGTGTTTATGGTTCCTCTGCTAAATCCGGTTCCCTACGCGCCTTTTATCGCCATGATCGGGGCGATACTCTATTCCCTTATCAGCTTAATCCTCATCTATTATTTTTTTGAAAAAACCCCGGCCCCGGAGATACTTTTTTTTGCTTTTTTCGTCCTTTCCTTTGCCTTTGAAGGGCTCCGTATCATGGCGCCGTTAAAAGAAGTGTATGAACTCCCCAGCGTGTACCTGGTTATGGCCTCCCGGGTGCTTTTATTCGGCCGGTATTTTGGCGTTTTTGCCCTTTTTGCCGCCAGCGTATACGCGGCGGGCTGGGATGTACAAAAGCAGGGGTATGTGGTTTTTATCATCGCCGTCGTTGCCCTGATGATCGCCCTCAATGTCCCCATTGACGGGCTTTCCTGGGACAGCAGCCTGATGCCGATAGTCGGTTACCGGGGGCTGCTGCGGCTGGCGGAGATAACGCTTGTGCTGATAACCATGATCAGTTTCTTTGTTTCCGCCTATTCCCGGGGGAACCGGGAGTATGTTTTTATTGGTATCGGGTCTTTTTTGGTGTTTTTAGGGAGAAATATCCTGCTCAACGCCGATACCTGGGTAACCCCGCTGCCGGGTCTGGTAAGCCTTGGCGCGGGAACCTGGTTTATCTGTACCCAGCTGCATCGGGTATATCTCTGGTTATAGGGCGTGGTGGGCGGTTATTTGTACGATAAAGCCGACGGTAACCGGCAGGGCGATATTGTCATAATCCCCCAGGGGAAGGGCTTCCACCAGGGTACCGGTAAGGGCCGCCCAAAAAGCAACCCGGTAATTGGGGAAAACCCCGTAAGCGGAGATAAATATCGCCATAAAACAGGCCAGGGAGCCCTCCAAACTTTTGTCGCCGAGAAAAGCCGGATGCCGCCGGCCGAATAATTTCCCGATAAGGCTGGCAAAACCATCCCCAAAAGCCAGGGCGTAAATGGCGATGGACGCCGCCGGGGCGGGGTATAAGAGCAGGGACACCAGGGCGCCTAAGCCCAGGGTTACCGGCCCCAGGACGAACCGATCCATATCCCGTGGCCGGGATGCCATATTGGTGAGAAAAGAAATCACCGGCACCGCAATGCCCCGGAGCCTGAGGGTCTCCATCACGGCATAGCCCAGGGTCCCTATCATGAGGAGCCCCACGGTAACGGTCCGGTCTACCGCCGCCATAACCGGGCAGAGGGCTATGAGAAAATGTATGGATTTTCTGACAAGTTCAACCTTAATTTCACGGACATCCGGTATTCCGACCCGCAAACCAAAACGGGAAGATTTTATAATCGCGCCGATGACAGGTCTTTTATTCATCGATATACAGATAGTATGCCATACTCAAAAGGGAATGTCTACTATTATTAATAACATACTGCTTTTTTTCCCCCGGGTAAAGGGCCGGGATACGCGAACCGTTGACATATTCCGGTTTTTTTGCTAAGGTTATCCCCGGAATGGCGGCATAGCTCAGTTGGTAGAGCAAACGGCTCATATCCGTTCGGTCATTGGTTCAAGTCCAATTGCCGCTAAAGGTAATTACTTCCATTAAAAAAAGCGCCCGGGAGCCTGCCCCCGGGCGCTTTTTTGGGAATCCGGTACTAACCGCGCAGCGGTTATTGGCTGATATCGGATCCGAAGTACTTTATCGAAAGTTCCTTTAGTTTTCCGTTGTCGATAAGTTTTTGGAAGGCCCCATCCACTTCGGTTTTGAGTTTTTCACCCTCCGGGGTACGGGCAAAAACAAAATAGGATTTGGGATTCTGCAGCTTTTCCTGCTCGGCTTTGGGGAGGGAAATAAAATCAACATCTATATTAAATTCATTTTCCCGCAAATTCACCGAGGCAAGTTCGGTAAAGACAAAATCAAGATTCCCCTGGGAAATATCCAGGTAGGTTTTAAGCGAGTCCTGCTGGACCCAGGTAACCTTGATGGGATTTGACGGGTGGGCCGCGTTAAATTCCTCGGTGAAAAGCTGGGGAAAGGCGCCGTCGGGTTCTACCACGGTGGTTTTTCCGGCCAGGTCTTCAAAGGTTTTGATGTCGGTTCTGCCCTTCTGTACGATAAAGCCGGTGTCATTATAGATATAATGATGTTCCGGGAACAGGTACTTTTCCGCCCGTTCCTGCCGCCAGGAAATGTTGTTTACCCCGATGTGGTAACGCCCCGAATCAAGGCCCACAAAGATGCTGGGAAATTCGGTTACCTCAATGGAGAAGTCATACTGGGGCAGTAGTTCCGCCACCGCGTGAATCACCGCCTGATCATAGCCGTCCAGGGTCCCGTCCTCATTCGTCCAGCCGTAGGGCGCCGGCATACCGGCGGTACCGACCCGAATCGGGGGCTTGGCGCCGGCCGCTTCTTTCCGCCCTCCCGCAAACAGGCCGGCGGCGATAAGCAGCGCAAAGAATACCACAAACATTTTCTTCATCATAATTCCTCCTAATGGAATTGGTATATTTGGATCGTTTTCTGACGAACGATGCCTCAAATTGAAAAATCACCAAAAGCGGTGATCTTGGAAATAAACTGTTTTGTCCGTTCTTCCTTCGGATGGACAAAGATATCCTTCGGCGTTCCTTCCTCAAGGATTTTTCCGCCCTCAAGAAAGATCACCTGGTTTGCGATATCGGCGATAAAGGCCATTTCATGGGAAACGATGATGAGGGTATGGCCTTCCCCCGCTATCTCCTTAATCACCTGGAGCACTTCGCCGGTCATCTCCGGGTCCAGGGCGCTGGTAGGCTCGTCAAAGAGAATGATCCCCGGTTTTAAGGCGATGGATCGGGCAATGGCAACCCGCTGCTGCTGGCCGCCGGAAAGCTGGGAAGGATAGTAATCCATGCGATCCGAAAGGCCCACCTTGTTAAGGCATGCCTGGGCCCGCTCCTTCGCGTCGGTCTTGTTCATCCTTTGAACCACCACCAGTCCTTCCATCACGTTTTCCAAAGCGGTTTTGTATTTAAAAAGATTGAACTGCTGGAAAACCATGGCCGTATAACGGCGGATGGCCAGCATATCTTTTTTCCTGACCCCGGCCATATCCAAGGACAGCCCGTTGTACGAGAGCCGGCCTTCATCGGGCTTTTCCAGCAGGTTGATACAGCGCAGGAGGGTGGATTTTCCCGAACCCGAGGGCCCTATCACGCCCACCGATTCTCCGGGCCGTACGGTAAGGTTTATCCCCTTAAGCACCTGGTTTTTGTGGAAACTTTTTTTAAGGTTTTCTATCCGCAGGGTACCGGAACTAAGCATGGCGGCCCTCTACGGCAATTTCCTGACGGCGTTTTTCTTCCGGCGCCAGCCGTTCGTTGCAGCGGAGTTTTTTCTCTCCCCAGCGCAGGAAAAACGCGATAATCGCGGTAATCAGCCAGTACACAAGGGCCAGGGTGATATACATCTCGAAAAAGCGGAAATTTTTGGAGGCCAGGAGTCTACCCGCCGCGGTCATCTCCACCACCGCGGTAACAAACACCAGGGAGGTTCCCTTGATAAGGCCGATAAAGGAATTTCCCAATGAGGGAAGGGCAACCACCAGGGCCTCGGGAAGGATGATCCGCCACAATGCCTGGGGAGTCGTCATGCCGATGGAAAGGGCCGCTTCCATCTGGCCTTTGTCCACCGCTTCCAGGGCGGCCCGGATGCTTTCCGAAGAATAGGCCGCTTCGTTGAGGGAAAGGGCGGTCAGGGCAAAAACAATCGGGGCGATACCGTTGGTGTTGAATTGGGTTCCGTAATAACGGTTAATTGCCATCAGCGCCATGGGTATGCCGTAATAGGTCAGATAAAGCTGAACCAGCACCGGAGTTCCCCGGGTAAAGGAAACATAAAAGCCCGCCAGGGGGCTTAAGATTTTGACCTTTTTTATTTTTATCAGGGCCACGAGAAAGCCGATAATCAGCGAACCGGCAAAGGAGATAAGGGCAATTTCCATGGTGATGGGAAGGTAGGTAAGGATCCGGGGGATCTGGGTAAACACCAGGGAAAAGTCAAAGAGTTTCATGTTGTTCATATCAGGCGCTCCGTTCCGGTAACCAGTCGGAATTATCCGGGCCCTTGGGAAGCAGCCGCAAGGGGTTCCCCGGGTCGCAGCACAGGTGATAGTGGATCTTGATATGATCAAAATCCGTGTTCTCCCGAAAGGCCGGGATACGGTAAAGGGATCGGGCATAGGCCCAGAGGGCCGGATAATCCCGGATCCGCCGCTTGTTCACCCTGAAACCGTTGTAATAGGCGGCATCAAACCGGGCCAGGGTCACATAGAGGCGGATATCGGAATCGGTCAGTTGATCCCCAAAGAGGTAGCGGCTCTTGGTCAGCCGCTTTTCAAGCTCGTCAAGCCGGGCAAACACTTTTTCGCAGGCATCGGCGTAGGCTTCCTGGGTTTCGGCAAAACCGGCTTTGTACACGCCGTTATTCACGTCGTAATAGATCCCTTCGTTAAGGGCGATAATCTCTTCCCGTAAATCCTGGGGGAACAGGTCGGGGGCATCCGGGCGGTGAAAATCCTTCCACACCGTTTCCCAGTAGTAGCTCATGTTGAAGTAATCGGTGTTCACCACTTTTCGCGTCTTTATATCGATCACCGCGGGAACGGTAAAACGGCCTTCGTATTCGCTGTCCGTCGCCAGATATATTTCACTCAAGGTTTTTATCTTCAGCACCGGATCAACGCCGCCGGGGTCCAGGGAAAAGGCCCAGTCGGTACGTTCCCCCCGCTCGTCCCGGTAATGGGGAGGCCGCACCGGATCTACGGTGCCCACGCTTATGGCGTCCTCCAGGCCCAGCAGGGAACGGACTATCGTCTGTCTGGTTGCCCAGGGGCATGCCTTGGACCAGATAAGCCGGTAACGCCCTTTTTCCACCGGCAGTTCCCCCGGTGCAAACCCGAAGGGGGTGGTAAAGTAATTGGGTTTTCGTTTATAGCTCCCCGGAATTGGCGGTTCGTCGGGAAAGGCGGTCTCGTAGGCCATGACGCGCACTCCTTAGGAAACTGCCCGGACAAAACGGTCCCGGTCATGTTTTTCATTCCAGATCGAGATATCCGGTCCCAGGGAAAGGATCTGATAGGGATTATGGCCGTGGGTACCCAGGTGGTAACCCCGCTTAATGGCATTAAAATCAGTGGTATCCCCGAAGGCGGGGATGCGGTAGAGGTCCTTGGCGTAATTCCACAGATTGGGAAAGTCGATAAGCCGGTTCCGGTTACAGCGGAAAACCAGGTTATAGGCCGTATCAAACCGGGCCAGGGTAACATAGAGCCGTACATCCGAATCGGTTAACCGGTCTCCAAACAGGTAACGCCCTTTTCCCAGCCGTTCTTCCAGGGCGTCAAGACGATTAAACAGAAGATCGTAATTTTTTTCATATTCCTTCTGGGATTCGGCGAAACCGGCCTTGTACACCGCGTTATTCACCTCATGAAAGAGGAGTTCGTTTAGTTCGTCAATTTCCCGGCGCAGATCCTCAGGATACAGATCCGGCGCCCCCGGCCGGTGATAGGGCGCCCATAGGGTCTCCCAGTAATTGCTGAGCCGGTGGTAATCGTTGTTCACCACCTTGCCGCTGCCGATATCCACCACCGCCGGTACCGTTGCCCGCCCGGTATAGGCGGGGTCCGCCTTTTCATAGGCCTCGGGAAGGTACCGTATCTTCAGCACCGGATCAACGCCGCCGGGATCCAGGGAAAATTCCCAGCCCTTCGGGGTACGGACCGGACGTACCTTTCCTATACTGATAACTCCGGTTCCGGACACCGGATCCGCCAGTCCCAGCAGCCCCAGGACGATAAGCTGGCGATGCGCCCAGGGACAAACCGCCGAGACAATAAGCCGGTACTTTCCGGGCTCCACCGGCAATTCACCGGGACTTGAGCCAAAGGGGGTTACGAACCTGTTGGCCTGCCGCACAAAGGCCCCTTCCGGGCTAATTTCACTAACCGATTCCGACATGGCAACCATAATAGATCCTTGCGCAAGAAATAGGGGTTATTTCAAAATACTATGGTCCCACCGGGCCCTGATTTTGAATCCGACAAATATTTTATAAATTATATCGAATTACTATGAAATGTCAAGGGTTTTAAAAGAAAAATAGGGAGAACAAAAAATTCCCCGCCTCGGGTGATAGCCCCTAAGGGCTAAAGCAATGGCTAGGGATTTGTCGATAGTATAAGAAGCTATGATCAACCTAAAACGATTTTTTGCCCCCCTGCTGGGGCCGATTTTAATGGGTCTTTGCCTGTCCTGTGCGGCCAAGACCGCTTTGGTCGTAAGCCGGCAAGTGGTTCCGGTTCCCGACCTACCGATCCGGGAACAACCTGTTGCGACGGCCTCCTTTGACCGTATAGAGGTGGGCGATATAGATCACGTCACCCTTTTTTTTCTGCTGGATGTACAAAATCCCCGCCCCTCCGCGGCCGCTTTGGAGATCCGGGACTGGAAGGCCGCGATCAACGGCCTCAATCCCGGTGAAGGCGCCCGTCTCGGCTTTGCGGGGGATATCCTCCGGGTGGATGCCGGGACTTCCCTACAAATTCCCCTGGGATTGGCGGTGGATCTGGGTACCTTGCCCCTGGAATATGAGGATTTTGATGAATACCAGGCGGACCTGGACTTTAACCTGGGATTTATCTTTGATACCCGGGAGAGCGCCGAAATTCCGGTCGCCGCCGGAGCCGCCTTCCCCCGGATCCGGAACCCGGACTTTACTATTACCGCCATTGTCATCATGAAGGCGGAGCTGATCAACACCCGTTTTAAGGTAAGCCTCCGGGTGGACAACCCCAATTTTTTCCCGGTGGAGCTTTCCTCGTTGTCCTATGAACTCTACGGGGCGGAGCGTTTTTGGGCGGACGGGGAAAAAACGGATATGCTCCTCATCCCCGCCCGGAGTTCCGCGGAAACAGAGCTTTCGCTGGTGATGAATTTTATCAATATGCGGCGGGAACTGTTGGATCAAATCATCGCGCTGAAACAGGTCAATTACCGGCTGGCCGGCGAGGCGGCGATACGTACCGGCATGGATTTTCTCCCCCATTTCCTGGTGAATTTCGACCGCTCGGGGAAATCCGTGGTGATAGATTGACCGGCCCGCCGGCGAGGCGGTTCTATTCCATAGGAAAGGGCAGTACCCCGTTGATGGTCGATTTTCCGATCAGGGCCATGATGAGCCGATCCAATCCCATGGCAACCCCGGAACAGCGGGGAAAGGGCTCTCCGGCTTTCCCCCGGGGAAGAAAGGTCTTCCAGTATTCCCCATCCAGTCGATGGGGTACCAGGGCAGTCCGGTTTTTTATCTCCCCTTCCCGCTCAAAATAACGGCGGACCTCCCCGCTTTCCCCTTCTTCGGAATAACAGTTGGCCAGCTCTATCCCCCGGACATAGAGTTCCCACCGCTCCACGGCTGTTCCGCCGGGCTTTTTTTTCGCCAGACAGGGAACAAAGCCGGGATAATCCATAAGGACCACCGGCCGTTCCCGGGGTAAAGCCGGTTCCACCCGGTGAATAAAAATCAGATCATACAGCGCCCCCTCCTCCAGGCCCGGAGGAGGGTCAAGGCCGAGTTTCCGGGCTTCCTTTTCCAGGGTCCCCCTGCGGACGGCGTCGTAAAGATCAAAACCCGCCCAGCGGACAAAGGCCTCTTCCACGGTGATCCGGGTAAAGGGGGGGCGAAGCTCCCGGAACGGGTCCGGGTCCGGATTCGGATTCGGCAATTTTCCGGGGAAACGCTCCGGATCCTCCAGGAGGGTCTCGAAAAGCGCCTCGGTTATCCCCAGGGAATCCTCATAATCCGCGTCCATGGTATAGTATTCCAGCATGGTGAATTCCGGGCTATGGAA
This sequence comes from Treponema sp. TIM-1, assembly GCF_046533115.1. NCBI lineage: Bacteria > Pseudomonadati > Spirochaetota > Spirochaetia > Treponematales > Treponemataceae > Treponema > Treponema sp. TIM-1. The sequence goes on along the minus strand of NZ_JAJQRC010000041.1, from coordinate 5,415 downwards.
CCGGCCCAGGGATTCCCCGTTGCGGAAACATTTACCTATCTGGTAGAGACTTACCCGGTGATCCGCGATGAGCTTCTTCATCCATATTTCCGGCGAAGGGACGAGCCAATAGGGCTGATCTTTCCGGCTTTTGCTCCCCCGGGGGGCAAGGTAGGAGGTTTCAAAAACTTCAAGACAGGTCTCGGGGATAAGATCCGGGGCCAGCAGGGGGGTATCCACCTCGAGATAGCGCCGCTTATCGAAAAAAGCCCGGATTTGCCGAAAAATCCGGGCCCGGTCCCACAATAATTCAAGATCCATGGTTGCTGCCGTTCCTTTTCAAAGTCCTTTCAACCCAGCCGGCAAACCGCTGCTTTCCACTGCTGCCCCCGGTCAAATTCGTTTTTAAACATCCCAAAGGAGGCGCACCCCGGGGAAAGGACCACCGTGTCCCCGGCGGAGGCGGCTTCCAGGGCGGCCTTGACCGCCGCGTCCACCGAATCAAAGGGGCCCCGGTAAGGAATACCCTCCCGGCTGAGGAGGGGACCGAGTTTATCGCTGCCGCTTCCCGCCAAAAGCACCAGGGCTTTGGCCCTGACCGCCGCCCGGACCAGGGGGGCAAAGTCCAGATTTTTGTCCGTGCCCCCGGTTACCAGCACCGGCCCCGGCTCAAAGGCCGCCACCGCGGCGGCGGCGGCCTCCGGAATGGTAGCGGCGGTATCATTATAAAACCGGATCCCTCCCCGTTCGTAGAAGAATTCCAGCCGGTGTTCAATACCCGGAAAGGTTCCCAGGGCATCCCGGATAAGCTCCGGGGGAAGCCCCAGGTCCAGGAGGGCCAATGCCGCGGCCAGGAGGTTCTTTTTCTGGTGGCGCCCCGGCAGGAGGATCCGGGGGGGAACCACTTCGGCCCGGTCCCCGGAGGAAAGCAGGGCATAACCGGCGCCCTCGGGCCCGGAGATCCAGCCCCCGGACATGCCGGCGGGGAGGGGGTTTTCCCCGTATACCAGGGGCCGGCCCGGGGTTTCCCGGAGAAAGCTCCGTCCCCACCCGTCTCCGGCGGCAATGGTGGCGTCATGACGGTCCTGGCCCTGGTATATGATCCGTTTGTCCGCCACATAGTTTTCCATGGTCCCGTAACGGTTCAAATGATCCGCCATGATGGAGGTAATCACGGCGCACCGGGGTTTCAGGAGGGCCCGGTTCCCCGAATAGGTCCGGCCCCGGAGGTCCCCAAGCTGCCAGCTTGAAAGTTCCAGGACCACGTCATCCTCCCGGTCCAGGGAGTCCAGAAACGTCAGGGGAGAACGGGTAATATTACCCCCCAAATAGGCCTTGCCCGGAAGCAGGCCCCGGTTCCGGCCTTCCTGTAATACCCAGTGGATGGCGGAGGCGGTACTGGATTTACCCTTGGAACCGGTTACCGCCGTAAGCCGGGCGGGAGCATCGGTTAAAAAAAGGGAAATATCCGTTTCTATCCGCCGGGCGGCCCGCAAAAAGGGGGAATCCGGGGGTACCCCGGGGTTTTTTATCACCATATCCGCCTGTTCAAAATCCTCTATCCGGTGGCGCCCCAGAACATACCGGATGGTTCCGGCATCGCCCAATTTTTCCAGGGACGGGGCCAGGACCTCTGCATCCCGAAGATCCGTAACCGTCACCTCCGCACCCCGGCTTATGAGGTAACGGGCGGATTCCATCCCCCCGCCATGAAGGCCAAGGCCCATCACCAGGACCCGCATTCCCCGATAAGGCTCCCCTTTCCGGGACAAGGCATGCTCCACAAAAAACTCCTTTCAATCCTGACCATTGCCCGACAGGAAACTCCTATAGTATAGTACGTTTATGAGAAAATGTCATATCCAAAAGGAAAAAACTCCATGGCGCAGCATGAATTAGATACGTTCCTGCCTACGGTGGATGAAAACCGACGGCCCGCCCATTTCGGTTGGGCCCGAACTCCTCTTTTGAGCTATGACCCTCTTTTATGCGGCGGCCCCCGGCACCGGATTACCGAATCCGACCGGTATATCATTTTCTCCCCTACCCATTTAATGATCCTGGAGATCCTGGACAGTGGAATTTTAGGGTACATCGGCATTTCCGTGGTGTTTCTTAAAGACAAGCGGCGCTCCACCCAATCCTATGTTATTCCCTTTTCGCTGGGCGCTTTCGAACTCCCCAAGGACAGCGAAAAAGGCTCGATTCGGATACAGCAAAAAAAGGGGGAGATCAATTTTGCGGTCATGGAGGGGGGTGCCCGGATTATCAAACTGGATATTCCGAAGTTTGGCCATCACCGCCACCTCTGGGGGGTGGTGGTATTATCCGCGGATCCCTCATACCAATCCATTGTGACCCACATGCCCTGGCGGCGGGAAAAGAACGCCTTCCGGTATTCCCGGCGTTCCCCCTGGTATACCGCCGAAGGGGTCATGCAGTTAAGCGGTACGGAAATAGTCTTTTCCCGGGGCAGCGCCTGGGGTATCTTCGACTGGAACCGGGGGGTACGTCCCCGTTCCGATGTCCGGTTTTGGGCGGCGGCCTGCGGTTTAAGCGGGGAACGGCTGGTCGGTTTTAATGTGGGCTACGGTTCCGTTGATTCGGGCTTTGGTACGGAAAACGCCTTTTTTGTGGACGGCAGGCTGCATAAACTCGATCAGGTAACCTTTCATATTTCCCCCAACAACTGGCTTGAACCCTGGCGTTTTACCAGTAATGATAACCGGCTGGAGATGACCTTTGTCCCCAATCAGGAACGGTTTGAACACAACCGGGTCCTGCTCCATTCCCTCAAGCGGCGGCAGGTCTGTGGGTTTTTTTCGGGAAAAGTCGTGCTGGACAACGGCGAGGAACTTAGCTTTCAGCATCTTACCGGCATGGCGGAACGGAGAAAAACCCAGTTTTAAGGGGTTAAGGGGCGGTTTCTTATAAATACCGGCACTATGTTTCCATAAGGGGCCGGAAGATATTGATACCCGCCGGCTCCGATAGTACCTTGAAAAAAGAGAACCATTTTCAAAATTTCCTCAACCTCTGGGCGGTTCGATTACCTCGGGGGAGGTGTGATTATGAAGGGGCGGATGCCTTTTGCGGTTTTTGCCGTTTTGATATTCCTTATCGTACTACTACCGGTGGTCCTTATATTGCTGAACTTGCCCGGAATAGTAACCTGGGTTTCCAAAACAAGCGCCTTTTTTGGGGGAAATACCCTTATGCTGGTGGCGCTGATTCCGGTGGTATGCGGGCTGCTCCTTTTTGGGGGGATGGTTATTATCACTAAAAAAGAAGAAAAACTCATTTTGGCGGACCATGAACGGATGAAAAAATCCTGCGAATTTTCAGGGGAAAAAGAACTACAGGATATTTCCACCCTGATAGACGCGGTTAAAGGATCCCTGGATCATATCCAACGCAGCTCCCAGGAGATCCTCTCCCTGTCAAAAAAAATCACCCAAATAAGCCGGCAATTCACCCCGCCAGTTGCCGGGGACGCAGCCGCCATACCGAATGAAAATTCGGACCTCAAAAAACTACCGCCGCCGTTATTTCCGTTAATATGTCCGGAATATACGGATACCTTGCCGGAAATACCCCGAACCCCGGAGGATAGGCTTTTCAAGGCCGACCCGGGAAAAGAAGTGTGGTATATGCTCTTTAAACAGTTAAAAATTGAACAAGAATTCAATATTTTTATTGAGGGATACAAAGGCAGCTTCTAAACCGCATCTTGCCCATCCGGGACCGCCCGGTTAGAATTAAGCCATGCCCCGTTGTTTGTCGGAATTTCTTACCCCCCCGGTTGCCCAAAAAATCGGGTATGTCCGGGGAATTCACCGGGAACTTGACCCCCTGATCACGGGGATGGACTATGATTCCCGGCGGATCAAGCCGGGAAACCTCTACTTTGCCCTTCCGGGGCTTCACGTAGACGGCCATGCCTTTATACCCGGCGCCATACAACAGGGGGCCGCGGCCATTATCCATCAGGATGAGCCCGGAGACTACCGGGAGGGCGTGGTGTATATTCGGGTACGGGATTCCCGGTTTGCCATGGCCGCCATGGCGGACGCCTTTTATGGCTCTCCCTCGGAACATCTGGTTGTTACCGGGGTAACCGGGACCGAAGGGAAAAGTACCACGGTCTACCTTATCTATCAACTCCTCGGGCTCGCGGGGAAACGGGCGGGGTTTATTTCCACGGTTCAGTACGATACCGGGGAGGGGGAAGTCAAAAATCCCGAGCATCAGACCACCCCGGAAGCCCCGGCGATCCAGTGTTTTTTACGGGAAATGCTGGATCACGGGGTGGAATACGCGGTTTTGGAGGCCAGTTCCCACGGCCTGTCCCCCCGGACCAACCGTTTGGGGGAGGTTGCCTTTGACGCGGGGGTTATGACCAATGTGACCCACGAACACCTGGAATTTCACGGTACCTGGGAGCACTACCGGGAGGATAAGGCCAATTTATTCCGGGCCCTGGACCGGTTTGACCATGTCAAAGCCCTGGGCCGGTCCGGGGAGGGGCCTAAAACAACGGTCCCCGCCTTTGGGGTGGTTAACGCCGATGATCCCAGTCATACCTATTTTGCCGCCGCTACCCGGCGCCGGACCTTTACCTTCAGCGTCCGGGGCGCCCGGGCGGATCTGGGCATCGTCTCCCTTAAAAGCGAAGCGTTGGGGAATTGTTACGAAGTCCGGGCCGCGGAAAATGGGGAACCGGTCCTTATCCAGGACCGGCTTCCCGGGGCTTTTAACGCGGGAAACGTCCTGGGGGCGCTGCTCACCGTATCAGGACTGCTTGCCGTTCCTGTCCGGGACCTTATCCCCCTGGTTCCCCGGCTTAAGCCTGTCCGGGGACGGATGACCGCCGTGAACCGGGGCCAGCCCTTCGAGGTCCTGGTGGATTATGCCCATACGCCCTCCTCCTTTGAGACCATCTTCCCCCCCCTCCGGGAACGGATGGACCGGTCCGGGGGACGGATCATCAGCCTTTTCGGCTCCGCCGGGGAACGGGACACCCAAAAAAGGCCCCTCCAGGGCCGTATCGCTTCCCAATGGTCGGATCTCCTGATCCTTACCGATGAGGACCCCCGGGGCGAAATCCCCCGGGCCATCCTGGAAGAAATCGCCGCCGGCTGCCCCGGGCGGAGACCGGGGGAGGATCTGTTTCTTATCCCCGACCGGCCGGCCGCCATCAGAAAGGCCCTGTCCCTGGCCCGGCCCGGGGACCTCCTGCTGCTTCTGGGGAAGGGCCACGAGAATTCCATCATCTACGGGGATACCGCCATGGTGTACGACGAAATAGGGGAAGCTGAAAAAGCCCTGGCCGAAATGGGGTACGGTTGATTCGTTGCGAAGGGTACATACCCCGGCCCCTTGGGGCGGAACCAAGGGTATGTACCCTGAGTCAAATACCTTATGAGAACAACATAC